>NZ_JAEIMH010000091.1:6167-37759 GCF_016464295.1 Streptomyces sp. N35
ACCCCGCCCGCGCCTGGGGCCCGGCGGGGCACCCCCGGCCGGGGCTGCCCGACAGGCATACCCAACGCGGGCGGCACTGACTCACCCTCGTTACCGGCGACCGGGTCGCGGTCAACGGCAAGGGCCAGGCGGTGAATGTGGACCGTGCCGCCGGCCGGGTGCGAATATCCGTGGAGGTCGAAACCTCCACGGGGCGCACCCAGGTCGTACCGGCCGATTCCGCCCAGCTCATGGCCGAGGAGCAGCTCGACGCCCGACTCGATGTCACCGTGCGGGCCAAGCCCGCCCACCGCAAAGCCCACCGGACGGCAGCCTGGGCCGGGAGTGTCCAATAGACGGCAGATCCGATGATCAAGGAGAAGCCTGATGAGCGAGACCATCACCGAGCACGAGGCACCGCCCAGTCCTAACCCGTAGCTCTGCCCAGCCGTTTCAGCACCACCCCCTGCTGCCGGGCCTGCTGCACGCTCTGCGGCCGATGGAACACCTCAGGATCGATGGCCGGGTCCGCGCACCGGGCCGCGGCCACCACGTCAGGCCACGCACGGTTCATGCACGGGTCCCGAGCTTGATCCGCCGGTTGCCGGCCACACCGATCGCCCGCGACACCAGGCCGATCCCGTAGAGGTCGACGGCGTCGTCGAAATCACCCTCGGCATGCTCCGCGACCATCATCAGGTCATGGCGGCCGACGACCCGGGCAAGCCCGCGATCCTGGTCCATACGGCTCACGGCAGCAGGCTCGTCCGGCTCAGCCAGCGGGGTCGAATGGAAAACCTGCGGTGCACGCCGAACGAGCCACCACGGCACGAGCTATCCGTTACCGCCTGAGAATTGGTGCGGTTCGATAGCTCCACAAACCGAGGGAGCTCATAGAGTCTCGGTAGATACTTATGCGTTCTATTGATGTAGGGGTTGCAAGTTCTTCTGCTGATTTATCGAGTGCACTGAGGCCGACGTACGTGACTCGGGCGCGCTTCCAAATGTTGCTGGTAACCTGGAAGATTGTACTGGCTCGACGCATGTGACTTCCTGAAGTGATCAGGATCACCCTATCCACGTTCAACCCGTTGAATATTTCAAAAGAGTATGAAGCATTCTCGACGGTTGATGTCGCATAACTCTCGAGATGCATCCTATCGGATTTCACCCCTCTATCCGTTAGCCATTTAGACATCAGCTCGGCCTCGATGTTTCCTGCTTTTTCCACACCACCGGTCACAATAATGGGCGCACGTGGAACTTCCTTGCTGGCTTCCAGTGCCTTCTCAAGGCGGTCGATGAGCGGCTGTGCCATGCTTCCATCGTCATTAAGGGCGTAACCGAGTACGACGATTGCGGTCGTTGCGCCAGACGGTGCGCCGATGTCGGGCCGGTCAGTGATCGGGGCGGACATGTTGGTGTCAATATCCGCGAACACTGCGTTCAGGTCATCAAATCGTTCCGGAGCGATCGCCTTGATCTGCCCCATAGCCGAGTCAACACCAGGCTGATCTTGAGAGTAGCGCGCCCAGGTGGCCAAGTAGCTGAGCGCATCTAGATCCTTCGGGTTCTGCCGGAGGATCTCCTTGTAAAGCTTGATGGCGCCGGGAACGTCATCATTCGCAATTTTGGCCGTGGCGGCGCTGAACAGCAGATCCGACCGATATGGCGCCAGCTCGTGTGCGGCAAGAAGCTTTGTCGCGATGGTTCTATTGTTGGATTCGAGGGTGCTCGTATTCCCTGCCGTAGACGATCGGGCAGGTGATGTGAACGCATTGTTCGCCTGGTCGATCAGACTCTTCACCCTGTCGAACGCGTTGTCTCCGGAAGGGTCCGCCCCTGTGGCGGTGGCGCTTGCGACGCCAGAAGCTGCGTTTGCATCCTCCTTTGAGGAGCCTGTCGTGCACGAGGCCAACAGCAGTGCCGATACGATGGTCGCCGTGGCGCAGGTCGTCAGTGTTGATTTCCTGTACCTGGACTTTCCACCGCCGGCGCGATCCGATGGAGAACGCACGGCGCGCTCAGCAAGTTCCATATACTCATCCCTCTGCAGTGCAGTCGAGCGCCGCGAACTGGGTGACACGTACTGGAGCATTCGCAAAAGAGGCTCCGGCACTTCCTCACGCTCATCAAGTCACGCCGCCCACAACGCTAAGTGAAGCGCTGTGAACATCACCCTGGCTGGCACATCAGAGTCACAACAGCGCCATAAGTTGATTACTCTTGGCCAAAAGAAGCCGGTCAATCTGCAACGGTGTTACTGCACGAGGTGGGATGCGAGCCGGTGGTGCACCACCGCCGTCAACACCCCCGGCCGCCATGGCGGATGCGGCCGCACAGGCACCAACGAGACTCCCGAGCAGATCGCCGCCGACGCGGTGGAACACCTCGTCCTGGAGCACGCCCTGGGGGCGTAGCAGTCCCCCGGACTCGGTCGGAGCAATCCGGCAAGCACCCAAGCCCCACCCGGGCCACAGTGAACACGGCGGGTGTTCTTCCGAGGGGCACCCCAACTGCGGCCCATCAATGGCGCATGGCCGCAACTGTCGTACCCGGCCCACTCCGCTCGGGCCGGGTACGACCACCACCAGCCAGCCCATGACGCGGTTGGAGTAGCCCGGCAGGCGCCTGGAAGCCACCCACCGCACCATGATCGTGAGTGCACTCCACGTGGCACTCACCCGCGGCCCATGGGCACATGGCTGCACCCTCGTACCCGGCCCTCACACCTCTGGGGCCGGGTACGACCACTCTCCGCGAACACCCGCAAATGCAGTCGGTATGTCCAGTAGAGCTGGTCGATTTCGCGGAGGCCGACATGGAGTCGGCGGGGTGTGCCGTAGCGGATAAGGCGCTGTTCGGCGGCCCAGCGCTGCACGGTGCGTGCAGGGATGGCGTAGTGCCGGGCAGCTTCGGCTGCGGCAACCAGAATCAGGGCCATGCCTTCACTGTGCTGGCTGGGGACGTCAGTTGCCGTATGCGTTGATGAGTCGGGCCAGGACATAGTGGGGGTCTTGGCCGTGACGTTGACAGCGGTCTTCGAAGGCGTACCACTGCTGTGCCTCGATGCGGAGCCGTACGTCGGTGTAGACGGCTTCGGATGCTTGTCCGTGGCGGGCGCGACGTTCGTCTTCGGCCGCGACGGCGGCGCGTCCGGTGTCGCTGATGACGTAGTAGGCGCCGTCGTCTGCTGCGTGGAAGGTGATCCAGTCACTCATGGCAGTGATGGAGCGCTCGGACGTATCGTCCGGGAGTCGTCCTTGGGGGTGGGCGGTGGCCGCTTTGAGCTTGCCGTACTGATAGTTCGTGACCAACGGGGCTGTCTCCTGACGGTGAGGCCGCGTATCCACCATCACGGTATCGGCTGCCAGTGCGCCGACTCTTGCGTTGCCGGCGCACTCGCTCATCCGTCGGTTCACGGGCTGGATGGCCAAGCCGGGCAGCCGGTCTAGCGTCGGAGCCATCTTTCACAGTGAGGTAGGCGTCGCTCTGGCCTTGGAACGCCCCGCTGGCGGCCAATGTGGCTGCGAGGGCTACGGCGCCACACGGCCATCACTGCCGCCGCCTTCTTCGCCCCCTGCAGGCGTCGGAAGGCGCGCATGCTGGCCCTGTACGCCAGAAGGAGAATGAGAGCCGTGAGCACGATCTCGATTGCCTTCCGTCGTGGCCGCCTATGTGGACGGCCGGATGTCGGCAAGGACCTTTGCCTGCTCGGCTCGAAGTCGGCGGTCTTGCCGGCCGACGACAAATACGACGAGCCCTGCAAGTTGGAAGGGGCCGCCGAAGGAGCCCAGGTCTGACGAGAAGAGGGTGCACGCCGGCCCGAGGCCGAAGATTGCGAGCCCCGTGGCCCGAAGGTCCTTGCCGACGCGCGGGTTGTGCAGGGTTGGGTGCTGGTGGCGGAGGCGGTCGATCTCGGCGTGGTTGCGGTCGACAAGTTGGGGTCGCAGGCCGAGATAGAGCATGACGAAGCCGATGAGGAGGAGGGTCGCGCCGGCGAAGAGCGTCCTCACTGGGCTGTAGCCCTGGATAAGGAAGCAGGTGCTGCCGCCTGCGGCCAGCACCAGGAGGACACTCGCCAAGTGGCCAGCCTTTCAGTCACCTTTCGGCTGCGATGGGCGCGTACGCGGCAGGCGGGCGAGCAGTAGCGGCGCGGCCGCCCCCGAACCGGTCGTGTAACGGGGAGCCGGCATCCCTGCGCCGCGCACCGCTGATCGCTACGTAGCGGAGGTTCCGTTGCACCGGCTACCGGCCTCCGGCGCCCGCTCCCCGCCTTCCGCCGGCGGGGCGATGTCGAATCCGACGATCCGGGGACGCTGTCCGGCAGGCATACGGCCCGTTTGCCAGGCGTTCGCGTAGGCGCCGGCCACGATGTTGACCGCCTGGCCGACGGCCTGGGCGGCGCCCATCCCGGTGCGCATCAAGACGCTGAGGTCGCGGGCAAACTCGGCGTCGACCAGAACCGTCAACAAACCCGAACTCGCGCCGGTACCGCGCCTTTCACCTCCGGAGGGGCCGGCCATGTGAGCGCGGCCGGACTCGCGCCTCGCGGCGGTGAGGCAGGCACCCCAAGCCTGCCACACCGCCCACACCTCCAGGACTCGCCCCTCCGGCAGAGACTGCCGCGCCTGGTCAGGCTTGGCTCGGGAAAAGTTCCAGCAACCGCTGCCGCTGCCGGGCGCCAAGCCCCTGGACACGACGGCGCTCGTTGATACCAAGATCGGCCATTAGCTGCCGCGCCCGTACCTCGCCGATGCCCGGCAGAGCCTCCAGCAAGCGGCGCACCGGTGTCTTGGCGACCACAGCGTCCCCGCGCTCCAGGACCTCTCCCAGCGACAGCCGGCCGCTCTTCAATCCCGCAAGCAGATTGCCGCGTTCCTTACGCACCACGAGAGCCTTCTCCAACGCCGCGGAACGCTCAGCAAGAGTCAACGAGGGCAATCCCATAAGAAATATCCAATCATCAGGCAAACCAGCTCCCTGACATCAATACCTGACACACAGCGCCATGACCAGCACGTTTACCAGCGCGCCCGACGGAAGGGACCCGAACTCGCCGCTCCGGCTGCCGCGTTGTGTGTAGAGCGGGATGATCAGGGCGGGTTGCGTCATGCTGCGCCGGGAGTCGCGTCCTCACTCACGAGATCTTTATATCGCCAGGAGGACGCGTGAGAACTCCCAGCAGTACGTCACCACGGCCAACAAGCCCTCGAAGGGCCTCTCGTGTGGCGATCGCGTCGACCGTGTTTGCTATCGGTGGCGGGCTGTTGCTGCCACCGGCATCGGCGATCGCCTCCGACGGGGCCAAGGACGCGGAGTCAGCCGTCGGTACCTCGTACGGCATCACCCTGATCACCGGGGATGTCGTGCACTACAAGGACCTGCCGGATGGCCAGGACGTGGTGACGGTCGATCGGGCCGAGGGTGCGACAGGCGGTGTCGAGGTCCAGACGTACGGCGCAAGCACCTACGTGCTGCCGAGTGAGGTGTTGCCGCTGCTCGCCAAAGGCAAGCTGGACCACCGGCTGTTCAACGTCACCGAGCTCGCCGAGGCGGGCTATGACGACAAGCGCTCGGGCGGTATTCCCCTCATAGCCACCGCCCCCGCGGGTCGCTCGGCGCATCCGCCCGCCGCACCCAGGGGTGCGAAGGCCGTGCGTAAGCTCGCGAGCGTCGACGCGACGGCGATGAAGGCAGACTCTAAGCAGGCTAGGGCGTTCTGGAAAAGCCTCACCGCGGGTGCCGGGAAGAACGCGCGGCTTGCCGACGGGATCGGCAAGGTGTGGCTGGACGGCCGGGTCAAGGCCGATCTGTCCGAGTCGGTGCGCCAGGTGGGTGCCCCCGAAGCCTGGGCGCAAGGATTTGACGGAGAGGGGGTGAAGGTCGCTGTCCTGGACACCGGCATCGACACGTCGCACCCGGATGTGCAGGACACCATTGTCGGCTCGCGCAGCTTCATACCGGGCGAGGAAGTTACGGACAAGCAGGGTCACGGTACCCACGTGGCTTCGACGATCGCCGGCTCCGGGGCTGCGTCCGACGGCAGGTACAAGGGAGTCGCGCCGGGCGCCGATCTGCTGATCGGCAAGGTGCTCTCCGACGAGGGCTTCGGCCTGACATCCGAGATCATCGCCGGGATGGAGTGGGCCAAGGAGCAGGGCGCCGACGTCGTCAACATGAGCCTCGGCTCGAGTGAGGGCGATGACGGGACCGATCCGATGGCCCAGGCGGTCAATGCCCTGTCCGCTGACGGAGGGCCGCTGTTCGTGATCGCGGCGGGCAACGCCGGCCAGGTCGGCACGATAGGTTCCCCCGGGTCGGCGGAGTCCGCTCTCACAGTGGCCGCCGTCGACAAGAGTGACCAGCGCGCCTCGTTCTCCAGTCAGGGGCCGCTCGTCAGGTCGTACGCTCTCAAGCCGGATGTGTCCGCGCCAGGTGTGGACATTGAAGCGGCCGCTTCGCAGGCGGTTCCGGGCCAGTCGTCGATGTACCAGAAGCTGAGCGGTACTTCGATGGCGACCCCGCATGTGGCGGGCGGCGCGGCCATCTTGAAGCAGCGCCATCAGGACTGGAGTGGCCAGCGCATCAAGAACACGCTGATGAGTTCCTCCAAACGCCTGGACTACGACCCGTACTCGATGGGCACCGGCCGCCTCGACATACCCGCAGCTCTCGACACCACCATCGAGGCCACCGGATCCGTCGAGGCCGCGGTCTACTCCTGGCCGTACAAGGACGCCGAGAAGACCGACCGTACGGTCACCTACCGCAACACCGGCGACGCGGACGTCACGCTGGACTTGGCCCTGAACACCCAGGACCCGGCGTACAGCCTGTCCGACCCCACCGTCACCGTCCCCGCGGGCGGCACGGCCGAGGTCACGCTCTCGCTCGATCCGACGCACGTGCCGGCCAACACGTCGTTCTCCGGCCAGGTCGTCGCCACCGACACGGCGAACGGTGAGGCGGTCGCGCACACCGGCTTCGCGCTCTTCAAGGAGCAGGAGCTCTACTCGTACACCATCAAGCTCACCGGGCGGGACGGAAAACCGGCCTCCGGCGTCGTCGCACTGACCTTTGAAGGCAATGCCTTCCCCGTCGCCGTCGCCGTCGACGGCGAGACGACGCTGCGGCTGCGGCCGGAGACATACACCGCCTGGTCCTGGCTGGATGTCACGGGCGAACGCGACGACTCGCTAGGGACGGCCTTGCTGAGCGCGCCGGAGACCGTCCTGGATAAGGACACCACGGTCCATCTGGACGCGAGCAAGGCACGCAAGGTCACTTCCAGCACCGAGCAGGAGACCGAGATCTCCCAGACAGTCATGAACTTCCACCGGTCGTACGCCGACGGCACCGGCACCAGCGGTCCCGGCTTCGACGCCGCGCTGGTCCTGCTGCCGGAGTACGACGCGGTCTATGCCGCACCGACGCAGAAGGTCACCAAGGGCACGTTCAAGTTCATGACTCACTGGCGGCACAGGGAGAAGCTCCTCGACGCAGAGACCGGTGACGCGCGCGGCGTCGAGCTGACCAGCCAGCAGGGCACCGCGTACAAGGACGGTCGCAGCGAGCTGCGCACAGTGTCAGCGGGCAAGGGCTCGGCCGCCGACTACGTTGGCATCGATGCCAGGGGCAAGGCTGTGTTGGTCACGCGGAGCGACGAAGTCGGTGCCGTGGACCGGGCTCGAGCCGCCGCAGCAGCCGGCGCCGCCATGCTGATCACCGTCAATGACGGGCAGGGCCGCCTGTACGAGACGTACGCGAACGACGACGACAGCAACGATCCGGGCATCGCGATCGCCTCCGTCACACGGACCGTGGGCGCGCAACTGATCGCCGAGGCCGAGTCGGGGAAGGGCAAGCTGGACATCGAGCAGAAGCGATTCCCGGACTACCTCTACGACTTGGTGCAGACGCACGACGGGGCGATCCCGGACCGCTCCCTGGCCTATGCTCCGCGCCACAAGGAACTCGCCGAGGTCAGCAACACCTTCTACGGGCACCGCGAGGTGGTGGGGCGCGGGTTCAGGTACTTCATCCCCGAGTGGGGCCATCGCGGCGTCGGCATCGACCAGGTCGAGTCCTACCCCGGCACGCGCACCGAGTACGTGACGCCAACGCCGGCCGATGGGCGCTGGTACGAGGAGCACAGCATCGGGACCGGTTCGGCGGCCGACCTCCAGGAGCGCGGGCGCGCCACCTATCGGGCCGGCAAGGAGTACGCCCAGAAGTGGTTCGCGCCGATCCAGCACCCGCGTTTCGGCGTCGACTTCGGCGGCACTCTGACCGACGCCTTCGGTGTCCAGGTCAACGTCCCCATGTGGTCAGGCTCCGGCACCGGGCACTCCGCTTCCATGCCTGAGGACGAGTACGAGACCGGCGAGATCGCCGTCTACCAGGGCGACACTCTGATCAAGAGTGATCCAGGCCGGTATTGGGCGAACGACCTGCCCAGGGAGGTCAAGTCGTACCGGGTGGTGGCGACCGGCTCGCGGGACGGCGATGTGTGGAAGACCTCCACCAGGACCCGCACCGAGTGGGGGTTCACGTACCAGCCGCTGCCCGAGGGCGAGTTCGAGGGCGACCTGCAGCTACTCAACCTGGCCTTCGACCTGGACACCGACCTCGCAGGCGACGTCGCCGCGGGCTGTCCAGTACGCCTCGGGCTGAGCGCAGCGACCCAGGAATGGGTCGGCAAGCAGGTCAAGGCCAAGACAGCGGCGCTCCAGGTCTCGTACAACGACGGGGAGAGCTGGGCGCCGGTGAAGCTCAAGAAGCGGGCCAACGGCCAATGGCAGGCCGAATTCACCACGCCGGACACGCCAGGCGCCACGGTCTCCATTAAGGCGTCGGCCGAGACCGCCGACGGGCTGAGCATTGATCAAGAGGTCATCAAGGCCTTCGGCCTCAAGAAGCACGAGGGGGATGGTGACGGCGGGTCGAACGGCGGGTCCACCGGTAGTTCCACCGGCGGAGGTTCGTCCGGTGGCAGCTCCGGCGGTTCGACATCCGGCGGCGGCTCGTCCGGCGGCAGCTCCGGCGGTTCGACATCCGGCGGCGGCTCGTCCGGCGGCAGCTCCGGCGGCGCTGCCTCCTCGCCGGGCGCCAGCCCCGGCGGCGCGGCCCCCCCGTCCGGAGGCGGCCCCAACCAGCCGGACGCGTCCGTGAACGGCGACCTGGCACAGACCGGCGCCGGTCTGCCCTGGACGTGGATCCTGGTGACGGGCGCCGTCGTCATCGCGCTCGGGACCGGAGCCGTGGTGTCAGTACGCCGACGCGCCAGCCGCACAGGCGGAGTCGGCTGAGGCCTGGGCACTCTCGGTAGCCACGCCCAGGGAGATCGGCGCCTGTAGATCGGGAAACACAGTGGGCTGGGCCCCGACAGGGGCAGGCCCCTGGGGTAGGCACCGGCCCTCCCTCGGTAGCCCCTCCGTACCGTCGCATCGCGACCGTCTGGCGCCTTGACGCAGAGCATCGCTGAAAGCAACCTCCGCCGCTCTCAGGGCAACCGTCTCCCCCATGGACAAATCTCCGCAAAGCCCCAGATGATCGAAGGTCACTGCGGTGGGGAATTGCAGGGTCACCACCCGCCCCGTGCCGAGCAGTTCGCCTCGGTGCGGGGCGGCGTACCGCCGGCTGATCTCCCCGGTGAACTGGAGTTTGGGCATGATCAGCCCCACCGGGTACGAGGCAGCCCACTACGCTGGCCCAGAACCACGAGCCGGCTGATCACCGGCAGGAAAGTCGGAACGGTTCACAGCTTCTTAGTCGGGTGCAGTGCGCTCACCTGCGGCGCTTGGGTTGGATGTCAAGACGGAGGTAGACCGTTCATTCGCTGGCAGCTCGGTGCGTCTGGTCGTGGCGGCTGCGGTTGTGGTGGATCTCAACGGCATGGGTTTCGGCCCAGCCTCGGATCGCGATGAACGGTTCGATCCGGCTGGCACCCAGCGGGGTGAGGCTGCACTCGGTGCGCGGCGGCACTTCGGCGTAGACGGTGCGGGTGATCAGTCCGTCACGTTCCAGGTCGCGGAGGTTGGCGGTCAGGACCTTGGCGGTGACGCCGGTGATTTCGTTGCGTAGGGCGGAGAACTGGTGGGCTACCACCAACCGGCTCGCCCGCAGTTTCACGACGATCCTCCGGCGGCGCGACGGTCACCGCCTCACCGACTGGCTCGAGGAAGCCGAGCAGCACGACATCAAGGATCTGCATGTCTTCGCCAACGGCGTGCGCAAGGATCTCGCGGCCGTCACCGCCGGCCTCACTGTGTCCTGGAACTCCGGAGCAGTCGAGGGACACGTGAACAGGATCAAAATGCTGAAGCACCAGCACTACGGCCGAACCGGATTCGATCTCCTCAAACGCCGCATCCTGCCCGCCAGTTGAACAGCTTCACGGAAAGCGCCGAAGAGCCAGAACTACATGACCGTTGACAGTTCTCCACAGCAGCCTGCGGCGCGAAGGTCCTTAGCGGTGAATTCGAAGTCGCCGCCTAGCCCCGCAAGGAGGGAACGGTCAACGGCAGTCGTCAAAGCGCCGGCATGAGTGGGTTACGCGAGCAGTAGAGCCCCCTCGGCCGGTTGCCCCGGCCTGGGGCGGACGAGGTCCTCGCCTTGTCCTTGAGTCGCGTGCAGCACGCAGGCCTCTATGACCACCCAGTCCTGGTCAAGGGGTCTTCGGTGTCAGTGCTGGTGGCGGGCTTCCAGGCGGTCGACGGCATCGCGGAGGCTGCTGCCGCAGTTGGGATACAGCTCCTGCTCGATGCCAGAAGGCCTGGCGTAGGTGCCCGCGAGGCGCTGCATGACGCTCTGCAGGGCGGGGATGACTGGACGAGCAGAGCGCCCATGCCAGCCGCCAAGGACTTCTTCGAGGGCACCGGCTTGGGCTTCCAAGGCCCGGGCTCGCTCGATGAGTTGTTGGCGGCGGCGCTCGCGGGCATGCCAGCCGATGCCGCCCACCCCCGTGAGATCGGCAGTGATGGCGGTCAGCGCGCTGGCGGTTTCCAGATGGCTGCGGCTGTTCAACCGCGGGGCTCCTCACGGAGGTTGGTAGCCATAAGTTGATTGCTTGTCCTACTTGCGGACGAGATTGCCTTTTATCCCCAGTTCGCCCCTTCCTAAGATCCACTTCCGCGTGCCAGGGTCCTGACAACGCCTCGGCCGCATCTCGCGGGCCCCACCTGTCGGTGCGGCCGAGGCGATCAGCTCTAGCTTTCTCGTGCGCCAAAGACTGTTCACGAAAGGCCCACTCATGCGTCAACTGGGGATACGTTCTCGCACTGTTGCTCGATCCCTTGCGGCCACCGGGGCTGCTTTTGCCGCACTCGGGACTGTTTGTATGGGCGTCGCGGGCGCAGCCACTGAGCCTGTTCCGCCGTACGAGCCTGACTTCACGATCCAGTCCACGTGTGAAACGAGCAAGCAGGGCGTTGCGGGCGGCGTGCGATGCAAGACTGACACCAACCTTGACGAATACCAGGTGAAGATCGTCTGCATTAACGGCGCACAGAAGATCACCAAGTACGGCCCGAAGCTACAGGTGCACCAGCGGAACACGTGGGGCGCCTGGTCGTGGGCATACTGCACACCCTCAAACGTCGGCCCAAGCACCATCTCGATCATCTATGACGGCTCGCCTATCTAGGACCGATACCGCTGCTCTCACTGGCGAGAAGGGCCCTGCACATCGCGTGCAGGGCCCTTGCTGCGCCCCCTCTTCCAAGTTGGGCCGGAACAGCTGCTCGACGCGGCCAGGCCCATCAGGCCTGAACCCTGCACCGGCTATGGAGGTGAGGACGGAGGCCGAAGCTGCCTGCGCCGAGGACGGCGAGCAGGGCCTGGACGAAGGCCTTGAGGGCGCGTTCGAGCACAGCGGCCCAGTGCTTGGTGGCATTCAAGGGGGTGCCCGTTCAGGTGTGGGGGACGTGGAGCTTGGTCCAGGAGGTGGGGCCCGGCCAGCCGTCGACATCGACGCATGAATTGCCGAGCTTGCGCTGCCACTTGGCATGCGAGGCGCGGTCGGCGTCGGTCCACTGCTGGCCAGGGCCGTTCTTGTAGGCAGAGCAGCCTTCGGCGGCCAGGCGGCGGCCCATGACGGTGACGATGGGCGAGTGGGGATTCTTCTTGAACCAGACGGCGCTGGGGAACGGCTGGTACTTGTCGAGGCATGGGCCGCTCGTGCCGGGTTCGAGGGCACCGGATTTGACCATGTCGTACAGCGGCCGCCGGGGCAGGCGGTGGCGTGCTTGATGCCGCGGACCTGCGCGGTGGTGGGGGTCGTGTGGCCGGAGGAGCCGACGAACGCGAGGACGGCATAGTGCCGGCGGTTGAGTGTGTGTTGCCGTTGCCGGCGTTCTGGGCGTGCAGCCCGTGGCCTTCGAAGACGTAACCGTGCTCGCAGACCGCGTAGTTGTAGGCAGAATCCGCCCAACCGTTGGCGTCCATGTGCTCGTTCTGGAGCTTACGCATGTAGCCGGGGCAGGTCGAATGCTCGGCCGTCGAGTACCGGGGGCCGAGGAACTGGATCGTCACGCCCCTGATCATGGGGATCTTGGCGTGCGCGTTACATGGCGGGCGGACCCTCCAGACAGTGCTGGATGGGTACTACATTTGCAAACTAATGCACCTTTCCTATAGAAATGATCTTGCTTGGGTGGTGTGCTTTCAATGGCCCCGGGTGCCACCGCTCAAGCCTGTGCGCCCCGGGAGTGAGCCCTACCAACGGCCGCCCCGGGGCGCACTCATGCGCGGCAGATATGGCCAACCTCCAGCATTTTTCAGGCCAATTGGCGTGTGCGGAGCGTGTCCTCAGGATCGCTCGGCGGATGATCCCTCCAGGTCTGGCATACGTCTCGAGTCGGCGCGAGACGCGGCCAGGCCCGGGGTGTCCCGGGACGCCTTCAGCGCCCCCCACTCACCGGGACATCCCATCACCTCGCACGAGATGCGGGTGGTGGCTCTTGCGGCGAGACCCGCCGCGGCCGGCCGCCCGGCGCCTTAGGAACGGGCGATGGTGATGACGGCGCCGATGCGGCCCCAGTCAGCCCTTGGGGGTCCTGTTCTCCCTGGATGCCTTGCACACCCTGGGGTCCTGGTTCGCCCCGCTCACCTTGCAGGCCGGCCTCGCCTTGGGGGCCAGTGGCGCCGACGGGTCCTAGGGGTCCGGGGACCGGCAGGTAGGTGCCCTGGTCGGGTTCGACGGGGCAATGTCGGCGAGGTCAATGGTGGGGGCGTGCTGCGGCAGGAAGACGTGGTAGCTGCGGGCCGGGGCTCCGTGAAGGAGTTCGGTCACTTCGTACGTCCAGTCGGTGGGGCGTACGTCGGTGTTGTCGGTGGCGAGGAGTTCGACGTGGATGCGGCCGGCGAAGTCGAGGCCGGCGGCGACGGGCCAGGCCATGATGACGTCGCCTTCGGAGGCGGTGATCAGGCCCGGCGAGGGGGTGCATACGATGCGGCCCCGGTGGGCGGTGGCGGGCTTGTCGGGGCGGGCGTAGTGCCTGGCCACGGTGCCCTTGCCAGATTGCCAGGCAGCACGACGATTACCTCCCTGGGGTGATGGACAACAGCCGTACGTAACGCGCTAGGCGGGTGAGGCGTTGGGGTGTCAGGTGTGGTCGTATGCCCCTTCGGCGCACCTGGCTGCGGCGCTCGGAGCACTCGGGTTGGGCCCCTTTCGAGCGCCGGCACACAGACCCCGCCCGAGGAAGCTGCCACTCGGGCGGGCAGCAACCCGGTTAACCGACTCGGTGCCGAAGGCCGGGGTTGCTGTATCGCCTCGCCGCCATGGGGCGCATCACCTCATGCGCGGCGAGGCACCCAGAACAAGCACTGCAGTACCTACGGCTCGGGGTGTGTTCCTGGCCGTCGTCGCCGCTCGGTCCCGGCTCATCGCTCAAACCTGGGATGTCTTTCAGGAGCATGGCAGTGCCGCCGGATTCGACGGCGTACAGGTAGTAGGGGCGGGCGTATACGCGGCTGGCGGAGCCGGCGCGGCGGGGCTTCAATGCGGTAGCTGACGGCCCTGTTGTAGCGGTAGTCAGGCACGTCGAACGTCGTGTTGATCGCAGTCGGTGCAGTGACCGTGGCGATCACCTGCTCGTCGACGATGAGGCGGACCTGCCCGCCAGGTGTGCCGGCGGGAATGGGCGCGAGGTTGGCCCGCATTCGCGGGTTCTGGGCAAATCCCCTGCGCTGGTAGAGGGTTGACCACCCTGTGGAGTCGGTGGGCTCGTTGACCATGGCGCAGGTGTAGGGAATCCAGGGCCGGGCCAGGCCTTCCGCCTTCGTGTCGTCGGCGACGATCACATTGCCCTTGTAGTCGACCTCGAGCCTGGTGGTCTCCGTGCGCCTGGTGCCGTCACTGAGTAGGGCAGCGCCTCGCCGTCCGTCCCGGGCAAGGATGCGCGGCACTGTCCAGGTGGACCAGCCTGCGCGGTGTTGGGCAGGTGGCCCAGACCATGGCCGCATCTCCCTGTGGCCGAATCCGAAGGAGCTGCCTGGCCGCGGGCCCGCACTCTATGCTCAGGATGCGGGCCCGCGGGCCGACCCGATCTGCCACGATCGCGGGCCGGCGTCCCCTCGCCCGCGGGCTCACCTGCCAGCGAGGGAAATGATGGGGCCCGCAGACAGTAGGGGAACTGCTGGGGCCCGGTGCCGGGCCTGGAGAACCAGTCCGTTGCCCGGCTTCCGAGCCTGCTCGAACGGGGAAGTTGAGCGGGGCTCGGAGTTGGTCGAACGACGCCCGGCACGTCGGCACGTGCGTACCCCCGCCATGCCGTCGCGGGGCGTCGCTCTGGGTGGAACGTTACGCGGCAGCAGGACGTTCGCCGGGGGCCATTAGTCCCGCATGGTCCCGGGATCAGGTCAACGTCTGCCCGCCATTAGTTGACTGTCGTGTTCGGCGAGTCAGGTATGGCTGATGCCGGCACGGATGCCGGATCATGCACAACCGACACAGTGGTGGCCAGCTTGTCAGGTGATGCGTCGCTTCTCCTGGCGTCGAGTGTCCAGCACGGCGGTGATGATGCTCGCCAGGACCAGCACCCAGAGGGCGAAAGACCCTATGCCGATAATCGTGATCACGTCAGTGAACCCTCGCTACCCGTGCCATAAAGGCTGACCACGCCCGCTCCGGGCCTGTCTACCGATCATGGCGCGCCGCTCGGCTGCGTATCGGGGCTCGTTGGTTGATACCTGGTGACCGTAGGGAGACCGTGCGGCAGCTGGCCGGTGTGGTTCCGCCGGCCGGATTCGCCCCGTCGACCTCCGAGGTATGGGCCCGGCTCGCTACGGCTGCTCTACCGCGGTTTGGGGTGACCGGTGTCGCGTCTGGTGAGGTGAGCCTGGATTTCGTTGATAGTCGATGAGCCGGCGGGTCGTCACAGTCACGTCCCTTGAGCCCTGGGTGCGACGGAGGCCCCACACAGGGCAGTGTCTTCGAAGACGAGCAGCGCTGTGCGTGCGGGCATGTCGGGCTTGCGACGGTCAGGTCGTCGCAAGGACGTTGACAGCGGCGATGAAGCCGGTGGTGAGCCCGATCGCGGTGCCGGTGAGGCCGAGGATGAGTGCGCGAGGGTTAGTCAGGTCCGGGCCGTAGGGGTCCACGGGATGACGTAGGTGATCACAGATCGCCCAGGCGATGAGTGATGCGGCGAAAGCTGCGGTCGCGCACAAGATTCTTGTCAGCACGTCGCAGATCTTGCTGGATCAGTGAGTACGCGGTCGTCGTCCAGGGCATTTCGGGTCGAGCATTCACCTGCCCGGAGGCATATCTCCTCGCCGGCCAGAAGGCTTCAAGTACCTGGAGTCAAGCAGGATGTGGCCACGCTCGTCTTTGCCGCGGACGGCGAGCTTGGCGCGGTTGATGCAGGGGCGCGGGTTCGCGTAGGCCGTCGGCCACGATGCCTCCGCCCTGACTGCTTCGGCGGGGCTGATGCCGGTACGCATGAGGGTAGCGAGGTCGCGGGCCGATTCAGTGTCGACGAGGACAGTCAGTGGCGTTCCGGGTTGGGGCGGGGCGAAGGTCGTAAGGTTCTGCCAGGTCATGCTGGCTTTGTCTCTCCTCGCTTGCGTGCCTGTTTGGGGTCCCGCGCGGTTCGCGTCGCTGCGGGGCCCTTCTTTTCGTGGTCACCCTGAGCGGCCTTCTCGTCGGCAAGGTCGCGCACCAGCGTGAGACGGTGCGCGGAGACCGGGCTGCCAGACTTCATGCGGTCGCCACCCTTCAAGTGGGACAGCATCGAGGCAGGTTGCCCCAGAATGAATCTGCGCGGGCTCGCCGCACCCGTCGCGTG
This sequence comes from Streptomyces sp. N35, assembly GCF_016464295.1. NCBI lineage: Bacteria > Bacillati > Actinomycetota > Actinomycetes > Kitasatosporales > Streptomycetaceae > Streptomyces > Streptomyces sp. N35. The sequence continues at coordinate 22,439 of NZ_JAEIMH010000091.1, forward strand.
ACCTCTCGCGGTTCCTCGCCCCGACCGCTGCTGGCTCCGCTTCCCACCCCCACCCTCCATATGCGCATCAACTACCTGGCTAGATCGGGAAAGCAGCACTACGGCCTCGCCGCTGTCGCCGCGAAAGCGCTTCGCTCCGCCCCATGGACGCGAGGCGCTGCTCGCCGAGTCCTGGGAAGCCTGCCGCCAGACATCGGCGGAGGGGCTTGAGGCGCCGGCGCTGCACAGCGCTTCCGCAAGCGAGGCCGCGAAAGCAAGGCGCACGACCAGCCAACTACCTCGCCACCAGGGCTTCGTTCAGTCGAACCGCCTCGTAATCACGCCTGAGCAAGAAGGGCCAGCCTTGCGCGGTGTTTCATGAAGACGTGAGCCCCACGCCCTGTGCTGGGATCTCCCCAGCCACCATGCCGCACACGACCGACCCCAAGCAGAAAGCTAACCACACAAACCGCACACACCGGTCAACAGGCAACATTGGCAACTACCGGCGTCAAATCACCACATCACAGGACGGGGATCAACGGGTCTCCGGTCTCCGCCGGCAGGTCGGCGCGCCGCGAGCCGCGAGGCGCAGCCCGTGGAGATCGGCTGCACTGACCAATCGCCCTTGCGCGCAGCTGGCTCCGCTCGCTGCGCAGCTGGGGTAGCTACATCAGGACCGCCAGCCTCCCCGCGACCAAGGGAGTAACAGATCCCGGGCATATACCGCCCGAACCCGCGCTATGTGCGGCAAGTTGCTGAAGAGGCGTCGGTGCAGACCGGTCGTCATCGAGTGAACCCGGCCTATCCCAAGAGTCGCGTCCGTTGAGCAGGCGGCGGGTTGACGGAGCAGTATCAGCAGCGGACACCGGCGTTGCATCGGTGATCGAGGCCATCACCGGTGCTTTGGCCGCCTCGGCCGGTGCCCGACTGCTGGCCGCGCTGTACCAGGTGCCGAGCTGGGTAGCGCGCTCAACTGCCTGATACGGATTGCGCTGGCCGCGCACGAGGTTCCATGGGGCATCGGAATCGACAAGTTCGCCCTGCTCAAAGGCCACCTCTACGCCACGATCATCATCAACGCCGAAACCAGTCGGCGCATCGACATATTGCCCGACCGGAAGGTCACGACGGTGTCGGCGTGGCTGCGCACGCATCCAGCAGTGCGGGTGGTCTGCCGGGCCGGTGCGGGCAATTTCGCTCGGGCCACACTCGAGGGCGACCCGACGATGGTTGAGGTCGTGGACCGCCGGCTCCTGTGGCGCGACCTGGAAGCCGCGCTGAAGGAGGTCACCGCGCATAGTTCCTGCTGGGGGGAAGCGCGGCTCACCGTAAATCGAGGCCAAACGCGCGCAGAACGCACGGGAGCTATGGCGGCAACGCCAACCTGCTCAACTGACACTCCAGCCCAGACGATCAACGCCTACAAAATTCTTCAAGAGCCGTTCCGACAGTCCCGGAACAAGCGAGGCTCCCGACCGATGCGTGGGTGCGTAGAGAACACCACCGCAACGACCAGGAGCCTCGTCGAGTTACACCACCCGGCGGACCTGCACCTTCACTCTGCAGAGACGGGATGGAAGTAGTTCACTCACCGACTGATAGGCACGTCAAGCTTTGTCTGGACGCCGTTCAGCCAACGCGACACCGTGACCGTGTTCGCAGACGAGGGGACGGGATAGGGGTCGCCGTCGACGAAGTCCTTCCCCCATGTGCCAGTGCCCAACACGTTTAGCGAGATCGTGCGATAGGTCTCGGTGCTGTCGTGTACGTCGAGGGAAATGTAGTCTCCCTCGTTCCCAGTGCCGGTGACTCGCACGACGTTCTTGCCGTCGATGGTCACCCATTCAGCCTTTGCAGTGAACTCGTTGGTCGCGCCGGTGTTGGTGACGGTGGCACGGAACTTGTCTGTTGACCCCTCCCAGACAGTGTGCCGGTCGGGCTGCGAATCAGCCGTCATCTGCGCGAACACGTAGTTCTCGCCCATCTGGAGGCCGTTGAGCCCGCTCTTCCAGGTGCCGTCGGCGTCAATCTGGATAACGCGGTGCGAAGACCCGCCCGACCAGCCCCAAGTGAGATACACGTAATGGTTCGGGATGCCAGTTCCGGAGAGCTCAATGGAACGGTTGGCGTTGTCAAAGACCGAGTCCATCGTGATCGCGGTGTTCGTCGTGGCGACGGCCGAGGTCTGCGACACCGGGGCCTGCTGGTCCTCAGCCATCGCCGGTCCGGCCACCAGGCCGCCGGCCACCACGCCGCCCGCCATGGCAACGGTGACTGCCAGCATGGCTATGCGCATGCGCTTCTTCATGTCGCTCCTTGGACCTGTTGCTGTTGTGAGGCGGGGACAGTCATTGGGTGCGGCTCGGGCGCTACGCGGCGATCCGTACCCAAGGCGCTGTCCTCGCTCATCCTTGAGGCAATTCTTAGCCATTTACGCTGATAGATCGTCATCCGAGGCAATGAGCTCTCAAATCACCCTTTGACGACAGCAGCGCATCCTTTGACATTGCATTCGTGCAGCAGCCACGTGGCCCAACTCGATTAAGGCATAGGGGAGTTTGTAAACGTCGTTGCGATAGGGACGCCAACTTGCACGGCATGTAAGGGCCCAGGCCCTTACGGTGGTTGCGTACAGCGCAGAGCAGGGAGCATGGCAGTACATCTTTCGATGTAGCGCGGGTGGCCGGTTCATCAACGACCCGGACCGCATCCGGGCAGCCATCGCGGTACATCAGGGGGCGGACAGCGTCCTCGAACTCCCGCTGATGCAAGGTGTCGAGGAGCGCAAGTGCGTACCCCAGCCGGCGTCACCAGCACGGACCGCCCGAAAAGCCTGGGTGCTGTGCAGGGGTCGAGCTCGTCACTGCTTTTCTGGTGATGTGACTGCAGTCCAGCACAGGCCTCGCCAAGGCACTCTCGGTGTTCGGTTCCGGGATCGACTTGTCGGGCGCCGGCGAGTTGAACAGCGTGGGCGAGCGTGCTGCGGCCGCAGAGCTGCCGGGTACGCTCAGCGCCCTTGCGGAGCAGCTGCAGGCTCCGTTGCTGGGCGCGCCGCTCCATTCGCGTGTGAACCTTGGCCATGCGGCCGGGTACGAGTTCAACGGCCCAACACATCTCGCGTCCATGGCGCACAGAGCCTGGTGGCGCGAAGCCTCGAGCGCAACGGCGGAGCGTCTACCCCACGCGGTCGACCAGTTCATCCTTGCGGCGATGGCCTTCGATGCCGCTGCCAAGGTGGACGATCCCGCAGTCGGACCGGTGGTGGCGCAAACGTTCCAACTGGGTGATGGCGATGGTCTTTCCGGTGCCCGCAGGGCCGGAAACGATCATTCTGCAGCGGGAGCTGATCGCACGCGGTTGAGCAGACCGAGCCGGCGGCCGCAGCTCGACGTGGTCTTCTCAACCAACGAATGGCGATCGTGGGCATGCGCGCGTGATGGACCAGGCGGTCTCCATCGCGGAGGTCCCGCTCGGACACTGGCACGCGTTGCAAAGCGCTCCAGGACGGCGCCGTAGTCCTAGCTCAGACGCCAGCCGCAAAGTAGGTCGGTAGTCAGCGGCCGAGGAGGTTGACGCGGTTCGCGCACTCGCGGCGGGCCTTGCGTTGTCCCGGGATCGCTGTGGCGGCGTCGAGCGGCTGGCGATCGAGGAGTTGGCGGTAGATCGAGGGCGGGACGCGGAGCGTGTAACCCTGGCCGCGTCGTACGGCGATGCCATGGTCGAGCGCGGTGCGCTCGGCGGGCTCCAGATCGGCCGCGCGGAGGAATTCCGCGACCTTGCCCGGCATATCGAGGGTGACGGGCAGTTCCGGGGCGAGGGCGCCCTCCTCGACGGCGGTGTGGTCGGGCAGGAGGTCGGCGACGGCGGTACGGATGGCGCCGCGGCTGACGTCGTGTTCGCGGGCCAGCGCGGCGATGTACTTGCCGTCCAGGTATGCCGTGCGTACGGCTTCACCTTTCCCGGCCGGGATGGCCGGGCGGCGCCCGCCCTTGCTGCCCTTGGCCTCAGCTGCCCACAACCCGTCGTACGTCAGCTCCCGCTGCAGGTTGCGTTGGAGTTCGCCGGCGGCCAGGGTCCGCACCATGAATTTCACGGTGGACAGCAGTTCGCCGGTGCGCGGGTGGCGGGCGGTGAGGTCCATCGCGGAGAACGCGCCTTCGTGGATGCGCAGGGCGAGACGGTCCCGGCGGAGGACGTCGAGCACGTCGAGGATGTGGCCGGCACCGCGCACCAGGCGGAACATCTCGGAGATGTGCACCGTGTCGCCCGGCCGCGCGTACGTGAGCAGCTCGCCGAACTTTGGGCGCTGGAGCGGGTGGAGGCGGCTGAAGGTGCCGGCCTCCTCCTCAAACGCGATGGGGTCCTCGATCCCTGCCTCGGCTAGGACGAGGTTCTGCTGGGCGGTCGACTGCTGGTCGGTCGAGACCCGCTTGTAGACCAGGTTCGCCACCGAAGGGCCCCCTTCCGTACGGAGGATCGGACCCTACCTATCGCCAAACCCCTGTCAGCAATCACCATCGGATCTGATTGGATTCGCGCCGCCACGAACCCCCGGAATCACAGGGTTCACTGGACACCCGTGGAACCTGTCGTCATTCGATCGTTTGCCGACAGAGGTGCAGGCTGCGCGGCATCCGTATGACGTGGCGAGTGAGGGGTGTTGGCCCTTCTTCGCGCCGATGGTGAGCTCGTCAGCGTCCTTCGAGAGCACCGTTGAAGCCGGCTCTGAGATAGGGGTAGGCCATCGCGATCGTGTACGCGGAGGCCTGGCAGCGGGACACCACGGATCTCCCGGTCGGGCCGGTCTCGCACTGGCTGGTGCGGTATTGCCTGGCTGCGTTCAGGATGTGCTGGGCGTTGGTCCGCAGCATGGTGAAGGTTCCTGCCGGTTCGTGGGAGACCCAGGACAGTGCGGTCCGGGCGGTCTCTTCCGCCTTGCCGACCTTGGACGTGCAGTCGGGAGTCAGCGCGGACGGGCGGGCTGGCCAGCACCGTGACCCGGTCTCGGATCCGTAGACCGCCTCAGTGTTGTTGAGCAGGGTCACTGACTGGGCGTGAATGGTTTGCGCGTCGGGGGTGGTTGCCCCTTGCGGCTTGTCCCACCAGTCCTTGTAGGGATCGGAGCCAGGTGGTGTCCATGCTGGTGCACCCGCTTGCGGAGTGCTGGCCGACGGTGCGGCTGACGGGGGCACGGTCCCCCCGGGCCGTTCCGGCGCGCTGGAGCTGGAACTCCCCGTGGCACTCGCGTCTTTGCCCGCCGAGGTCGTGCCGACGCTGCACCCGGCCGCTGCGAGGAGCGCCACAGCTCCTGCAAGTCGGGCCATCGTCCCGCCCGAGCGCCTGACCATGTTCCCATCCCCACTTCGTGTACGTGTGCCTCGCGCCCCGTGACCACACCCCGAGCACCGCCGCGGCGCTCGGGGACGAGGCCAGGAGATCAGCGGTGATTCTTGAGGGCCTTCTGCACGAGTTCCTGCCTCGCGCGGTACTGGCCCTGAAGGTGCTTCCATTTCTGGGGGTTCTTGGCGATCTCGGCCTTCTGCAGTGCAGATTCCTTGGACGACCAGGCCTGGATGATGCCTGACTTCTGGACGCACTGGGCGTCGGCGATCGCCAGCTTCACCTCAGCCGAACCAGTCGCAGGCGGCTTGCGGATGTCGGGCAGGTCTAGGCTGTTGGACGCGGCGAAGACGTCGGCGGGGAACGTGTAGCCCTTGGACTTCATGCAGGACGACCAAGCCTGCTGAGCCTCCTTCACTGCCGGATCCGACTGGGCCGCGTGATACGCGTTGGTCTCCAGCTCGTTGGTCACGGCCAGCAGGGAGCCGTAGTCCTTCGCCGAGACCCCTGCGACGCCGGACAGCTGTGCACGGGCCTCGCCGACACAGCCGCCTGCGGACACCTTCTTGCCCTTGTAGGTGGGGACCGTTCCCTCCAACAGCTTCTGCTCGTCAGGATCGGTCTCCCGCTCAGCGGGGGGCGCCTTGTCGTCGCCGGGCATCCAGTACCCGTACTTCGCCGCCCAGGCCGGATCCGCGCTCCCGTAGCGCAGCTCGGTCAGTGTGCGGGGACCGCGAAAGGTATCGGACGTTGTGCTGTTGGTGACTCCGTAGCGCTTGAGGCAAGCGGTGATGATGTCCACATACGCCACGCTCTCCTCGTGGAGCTCGTAGGGCGAGGGCATGTAATCCTCGACCGGCAGGTGCACGCCACGCAAAGGCGCGGGCCCTGTGGGCGCACTCGACGGCTCAGACGCGGAGGGTGTCGAGGTGGGCGAGGCCCCGGCCCCACCGGGTTGGCTTCCAGAACAGGCAGCCAACCCGAACGCCGCGGCAGCGAGAAGACCCACACCTGCTCGGCGGTGGGCGACGCGCATCAGAAGCGGCCGGAGGCGTTCTCGTTCTTCAGCCACGACGGCAAGTTGCGGCCGTCGCCGGCGATGAACCATCCGCGGTCGCCCTTCCAGCCGCTGTTGTAGAAGACGCCGAAGCTCGGCTTGCCCTCATAGCCGTTCATGATGGACGCGGCGTTGTTCTTCACGCCCTGGCCGTATCCGGGCAGGCCCCTGCCGTTGTTGTAGGTGTAGCCGGAGTAGTTGGACAGCTGCGCGCTCGTTCCCTTGCGCGGGAAGTTCGCATTCCTCAGGCCCGAGTTGTAGTACAGGCAGACCTGCCCGTAGGCACAGAGGTTGTTTTCCACCTCCGCCTGCCCGTTGACGCCGAGCGGCGCGTAATAGACGTTCCCATCCCGCTCCACCGTCGTGGTCGGCACCCGTGCCCCGCCGGAAAGCGGCGCGATACCCAGGCGGAGCTCCTCGGCGTCCTTGGCCTGCTTGTGCGCAAGGTGTTCCGGATCCAGCTTGCCGTCCGCAAGGTCCCGCTGCTGCTGCACCTCGGCGCTCGCCGGGATCGGATCCTGTTCCGGTCGCACGGAGTCAGAGGCAACGGCCTGCCCCGCGCCGAGCACCCCGGCAACGGTCGGCGCAGCCGTAGCCGCAAACGTACGGCCAATGGATTGATGGAGATTCATGCGCCTGCTCTCTCAAGTGGGACCATCAAGCAAGATCACTCGCGTGACCGGATTGATCCAATCTGGGGCTCTCCTATGCGAAAAGGGCCAAAGGTCCCTCAATGTGAAAACCCGTCAGGCGGGGACCGGGGGTGGAGTCCCTCATCGTGTCTCCGTGGTCGAACTGGCGGAGTGCATCGGGGCGCGGGTGCGGGGCACACCGGCAGCCATTCCCATGTCTAGGCGCTTGTCCATGTCGAGGCGGGAAGTGCCGTACGGGTCGACGTTCGACCAGAACAGCGCGGTTAGGCCGCGTCGGTCCTCGCCGGTGAGCTTCTTCGCCCAGGCCGGTTCGGCCAGGACCTGCTGCACGAGCAGGGTGTTGACGTGCACGGGTGCGGACTGGAGCAGGTGCAGGGCGAGCATCGAGGTCTCGGCATGCTCCTTGTCCGGGCCGGTCAGGGCGCCGTCCTTGCCGTAGCGCAGCACCGTGTTCGCACTGTTCCAGTTCTCCACGACCTGCAGCCCGCCTTGGGCGAGGTAGTCGCAGGCGAAGATCGTGCGCACGGCACGGCCGAGTTCTTCGAGAGCCTGCTAGATGGGGTGCTTGGGGCCGCCGCGGGCGAAGCGCCGCAGCACCTGCTCCGCCTCCGCTGTTCCGAGGCGGAGCGCGGTGGCGTACTTGACCATCTGGTCGTACTGCTGCTCGATGAGCACCCAGCGGATAGGCCGGGTCAGCGAGGCGCCGAGTGCCGGCCAGCCGGGCGGGGTGCCGTCGGGGCGCTACAGGCGGATGCTGCCGATGTTCTTCAAGCGGGGCAGCAGCTTCTCCGATTCTCCGAGCAGACCGCGAACAGCCCCTTCGGGAGGGCGAGTTCCCGCGCCGACGTGAGCTTGAGGATCTCCATCAGCAAGGCGTCGAGGCCGACCGCTCCCGGGTCGCGCTTGAGCGCGGCCAGCAGCGCGGTGCCCTCGTCGTTCCCCTCCGCGACCAGCGCCAGCAGCTGCGCCCGGGCCACCGCGCCCAGGCGCTCGATGGTCCGGGCGCAGAACGCCCGCTTCCACCTGCCCCGCGCGGCAACCAGGACCTTCTCGACGCGGCTCGGGCCCGGTGGCTCGATCTTCCGCGTACGGCACTCCACCAGCAGGGCCTCGCGCTGCCTGTCCTCCCCCAGCTCGACCGGACAGACCTCCGCGGCCAGCCACGCAGTCAGCGACTTCTCATCCGCGACCGTCGACGGCCGAAACCCCAGGGCCTTTCGGATCTGCTTGCGGTGGTACTCGGCAGTCCGCCCGACCAACGTGTACTTCGCGAAGTCGGCGGCCGGGACCTTCACCAGTTCGGCGACGTACTCCACCGCGGCCGGCGGGACCTCTTCGAGAACCTCAGGGAACCGGGCCTCAAGCTCGAAGAATTTCAGCAACAGGCTGAAGCCGAGCCGGGTTGTCCCACTCTTGTTCGCCACGAGATCCCAGTCGCCGTCTACCAGCGTCCAGCTCGCCAACAGCTCCTCTGGCGACCACTCTTGCCGCACACCCGCCCCTTTGGCCTCGATCACACGATCAGACCAACGACGCCACCCAGGACCGGGAAACGGGGCTCGTCCGGCTACCCGCGACCTACTTTGCGGCTGGTGTCTGAGCTAGGACTTCAGGGCCAGGACAACAGAGTTGGGGGCGCGGGGGCCCGCCGATGAAGCTGCGTCATCCGGTCAGGGTGTTCAGCTGTCGGCCGGCCTGGGTTCGATGTCAAAGGACTCTGTTGAGTGACAAAGAACAGCGATGCGTGGTGCCCCTCCCGGAGGGGGCACCACGCGGGGCTCGAGCCCGGTCCGCCGGGAGTGTGATGACTGCCGACCAGACCCGCATACACAACAGCCGGGAACCAGTGGGCCATTGCGACACGATCGATAACCTAGTTTCACTACGAGCGAGACACTGCGTAATGACGCGCACCTTTCCACCGAACAGCCCTGCCGCCTCACCGCGGCAGCCACCCGGCCGAGCGCCACTTCCTACCCAAGACCTTGGCAGTCGCATGACATCAGCACGTGGGTACCTGCGGGAGCTATAGGCCTTATCGGCGATCACGTGGTCCGGTCCGCAGCGGGTCGTCTCAGGTCGGTGCGGGAAACGTGGATGCATTCGAGCGAGGAACGTGCACAGACACCGCCGTGTCGTTGCCCGGGGTGAACAGGATGGCCAGGGGTAGACCGCAGCCATCGTGACCAAGGTTGATTTTGGCGGACAGGCTTCCTCGGGACCGGCCGAGGACGTGATCGTCCGGTTCGCCCGCCCGGTGCATTGCTTCCTTTCCTCTGACCGTGAGTGGCCTTGTGCCCAACTAGTGCACCCTTCATTGAAATTCTGTAGCGGCATAGGTAGACACTTGGGCGCCAAAAGATGACTGAGTAGTCGACCAATTCCATGAGTGGAATAGCTGGAGTCGCTCGGAGCCGCCTCCCGTAAGAGGTTCGTAAGGGGGGCATGAACGTTTATTTACTCAAGGTCTCTTACATTGATATCTCCCAAAGAGATGGAGTTATCAAAATGAACGCCAAGCTCAAGATCGCCTCTGCAACCCTGGTCGGTCTCGTTGCATGCGGCCTGGTGGCCCCGTCGGCCGCGTCCGCGGCGACCTCGACGGACCAAACGGGAGTGGCAGCCGCGAGCGCCCGCACCACGCAGGTGATGGCGGACAAGTTTACCGTCGGCGACAAGAAGTTCACGGGCACCGCTGACGGCGCGGCCTGGGTGCGACTGGCCGTTGCGGGGCAGCCCACCGTCGAGGTTCCGGTCTCCGAGGACGGCTCGTTCGAGTTCGGCGCCAACTACCTCCCGTCGCTGCCCACCAGCGCCTACGGCACGTACGTTGCACTCAACGCCGACCGGAACCCGGTCTCCAACAACTACCGCTTCACCGTCAGCGACTACGCCCGCACCACGCAGGTGATGGCGGACAAGTTCACCGTCGGCGACAAGAAGTTCACGGGCACCGCTGACGGCGCGGCCTGGGTGCGACTGGCCGTTGCGGGGCAGCCCACCGTCGAGGTTCCGGTCTCCGAGGACGGCTCGTTCGAGTTCGGCGCCAACTACCTCCCGTCGCTGCCCACCAGCGCCTACGGCACGTACGTTGCACTCAACGCCGACCGGAACCCGGTCTCCAACAACTACCGCTTCACCGTCAGCGGAAGCTACTAGAGTCCGCCTTCAAATGATTCTTCCGTGGCGGATCACGGTGTCGTGATTCGCCGCCATGAACTGACCGACTCCGATTAGGAGTTGCTGACTCTGTTGATACCGAGTGCCGGCAGAGGCCGGCACTCGGGCGGAGGACCGCCGGGTCATCAACGGAATCGTCTACAAGATCCGTACCGGGGTTACCTGACGTGACCTGCCAGAGCGCTTCGGCTCCGGAAAACGGTGTGCACTCGCTTCCGCCGCTGCGCTATCGACAGCGAGTTCGCTCCCTGGTCCTGCACCAGGCCCATACAGACGGCACCGGCCACAAAGAGGGAACCGCCGGGCGGACACCCGAATGCGTTCTCGAGCGTAGGTCGTGCACGGCACCGCCGTGTCGTGCCCCCGGGTGAACAGGATGGCCAAGCCCGCCCTGTCGGCGGCACAAAGCCCCGTGCCGCAACCCACATCTCAGATCTCTACCAAGCTCAGACCGGTTTGCTGCCGCGGGGGCGTCGAAAGGCCACGATTTCCGGCAGCGGGAGTTTCGTCATGTCGGTCGCTCTCCCCTCTCGTTCACTTTGACCACAAGTGAGAGCCTAAGTTCCACCGGCTCCTCGCACATCAAGATATTGGAGCCTTCACCTATCATGTCCCCCACCGCCGACTCTGACCGCACAGTGTCAGTTGCGATCTCCCTCTTCCGTATCGTCGTTGGACTGCTCTTTGCCTGCCATGGCGTTGCCTCCTTGTTCGGCACCTTCGGCACCGAGTCTGTCGCCTCGGGGGCCTGGCCGGACTGGTACGCCGCTGTCATTCACCTTGTCGCCGGTGCTCTGGTCTTCTTCGGGCTGTTTACCCGTCCCGCCGCTCTGATTTCATCCGGCGCAATGGCATACGCGTACTTCACCGTCCACCAGCCGGACGGGCTCCTCCCCATCCAGAACGGTGGCGAGCCAGCCGCCCTGTTCTGTTGGGCGCTGCTCCTGCTCGTCTTCATCGGCCCCGGCTCCCTGAGCTTCGACCGAGTGCTGCGAGCACGTCGCAAAAAGCGCTGAAGGTTGTGCCGTACGTAGTGCTTATCCCCGTGAGGGCCAGGTTGCGAAGGCCTGCGATGCCGCGCATGGCCTGGTGAACGCCGTCGCCCTCGATGCGGCAGTCCCCACGATCTTCCGCTTCTTCCGTCGGGACAAGGCGTGTTGGCCGCAAGCACAGGCTCTGCGGTTCTCGGTCTCCCTCTTTACAGGTCCAGACGCTGACCGTGCCCCGGTATCTGCCCTTCGGCTATGACCGGGGCACGGCGGCAAGCGCATTGGAAACCTGACTCGTTGGCCGCCCAGCGTTCATCGCGACTGCCGGGCGGCAGATGCCCATGACCACCATCAGGGGGCCGTTGACATCGGCCACAACCAGCAGGTCGGTCGATTGGCGGTAGTTCTTGCCCAAGGCGGAGATGCTCCGGTCGTGAGTCAGTACCAGAGCGCCGTCCACAATGTGCCCGTAACCCCTGCGCGGCCGCCATGCCGGCGAAATCGCCAGCAGCAGAGCAAGCTCCTTCAGGAGCGGGACCGGTGGGTTCGGGCACGACGAAGTCCTTCACTGACAGAGGCACAGGGCAGGTGTCGCAACGGTGCATGCAGGTGGGTCTGACGGCAGAGCCGTTGATCAGAGGGGTGCGTGCCCCGGTGGCCTCAGGTACGGGCGCGAGATGCGGCGACGACGCTGTGCCGGCCGTGGTCGGGAGAACTAGAGGCAAAGCCTGCGCCGCCACCGACCGTCCTTCATTGCGGATCCGCTGCAACTGTTCGTGAGCAGCCGTCTGCCGATATCGCCGCCAGGCTCGCCGTACCAGACACCCCGCAGCTCCCAGTTCCTCGCGCGGAGCACCGCCTGTTCCACGCCCAACGCCCGTCGTTCATTTCACGTATGACGATGGGGACGTACGGCGAACCCGCCGGCTGTCGCAGCTGGCCTCTGCCGCTGGCAGGACCACTTACGTCAACACCGATGCCTACGGTCGTGCCCGGTGTGGCATCAGGACTGCTTCAGGAGCTGTTCCTCAGACAAATACGTCATCGGGTGCCCCACGTTCGGCCCGCTGATGTTGGGGATGAGACTGGACAGGGTGGGCGAAGCGATGTCCGTGAGGCCTGTGCCGTATCCGTCGCCAGCGGGATGCTCGACGCGATTCGGGGCCCAAGTCCGCTGAGCCCGACACTGGCACTTGGACGCAGCATAAGACCTGACTCCCTGCAATGGCCTACTCCGAGGCGTTAGCCACCGTGGCAAAGAGTAGGCCTCCGTCGACAGCGTTGACCGAGATGATCAGTGGTCGGGCGGTCTCGGTTTCAACCCAGTCGCGCACCGCGAGGGCAATCGCGGTTCCCTTGATGCCGCTTGGGGAACCTGGCCTCGGCTTAGGCAGGTCGGTGCTCACCAAGAGGTCACCGGTGGACGAGTGCGAACCATCCTTGTCAGCCCGCCGGACCTTGGTCACGTGTTGAGCTGCTGCCCTCGTCGCCCCAGAGACTTCGGCCTTGCGCAGCCACGTGTCGAAGACACCGGCGCTCAGTGCGGCAGTCGGAGTGTGTGAATCCGTCCCCTCATTGACCGAGGGTGCACCAGTTGCACTGATGCTCGGCGCCGCTTTGGCCACGTTGCCCGGCGCGCCAAGCCCATCACACGAGGTAAGGAGGCATACCGCAGCGAAGATGGCGGCAATGGAGGTGGCGGTGCGCAGACGCATCAATGTTCCTGAACTCGGCGTGAGATTTGAATGGGCTCCGCGCCAGGGGGACGGCGCGGAGCCCATGTGGCGCCCGGTGCAGCTGCAGGAAGGGGGAAGCCATCCGAGCCGCAAACTGCGGACGCAATGCGCCACGCGGTGCCTGCCAGGGCTACGCGCAACGCACATCTACATTGCGTGGGAACGCCGGATTCCGAAGAAGCACGCCTCACCGGTAACGGCCCCACACACGCGGACCACTGCGTCACTACTGCTGATCCGCGCGCTTGAGTGCGGCCCGGGATTCCCCACGATGCACCGCCCGGAAGCAACATACGGATCGCCCCCGAGCCCGTGCCCGGGCCGCAACGCCAGTCTCGCCCAACCGCCGCCCTCCAGCTGCAGCCATTAGTTGATCAACCGGCGACTAAAGGCAGCAATCCCAAGAACTATCGGCTGCACAGAGGGCGGTACGCGATGCAGGCCGACCATCAACCCCGCACCTGGCCGCGAGGATAGGACCAGGGCCGGCGTCTCCCCCATTCCCTTGGGAAGTTGGCGCGCAGTCGCTCGGAGGAGCTTGCTTCTTGCAAGCGTCTCTTAGTGGGGTTCTCGGATTGGGCCAGCGGGCCAGCAGCGCTGCGAACGTGGTCAGCACGGATGCCGCGTCCAGCACAAGTGGGCGTGTTCGGCATGCGAAGTCAGTGGCGACGACCGCCACTTGACCCGGGCGATGACGACGGACTGCAGTCTGTGGGCGACGGCGATGAACATGCCTGACAGTGGGATCTCCTGGATGCGCACGCGGATGGCGCTAGCCCAGCGCAACGGCTACGCGCGGCGGGCTCCTGCATAAGGAGCACCCCGCAGGTTGTCCGGCAGCGCTGTCTTCAAGCCGCATCGAAATCATCGCGCAGCGCGGACCATGCTGGTGCCTTCGATGGTTGATGCCAGAGTGCCGAAGGGTGACAACGAGCAAAGCGCACTGCTGTACTGCGTCGCTCAGTCTCAGCGCGGGCGCGGCCATGCACGGCGTGTCCGGCCGGACACGACACTGGCCCTTCACCAGTCAGTCCACGGTGAGTTGGGCTGTTGGTGCGCGGACTATCGAGGGCGCGCCGGCAAAAATCAACTTTGAACGCCGACTTGTCTCCTTTCGGGAATCCCCGTCTGCGAAAAATCCGGGCAGAGTGTGAAGGTAATGAGCGGCGCGAGGGGAGTGAACGTCGTAAGTGCTACTGAAGACATGAAACCTGGTCAGGGTACGGCTGCTGATGAGGGCGCCGGCGTCCTCAATGCCTTTCAGGCAAGCGACAGTTCGACGCGGGAAGCAGTCGCTGTTGAACTGGCCTGCGCTGGTAGTTGTCTCCGTTTCCTCAACCGCAGCCCCTGCCTGGCGCCCACGACACCCGAACCTGCACTCTGACGTATCCCACGCGAATGATCGATAGCCCTCCTCTGCCCCGCCGCGACGACACATCGCGCTGTCAGCGCGTCGCCTCCGACCTGTACCGACGGCTCACCCAGGTCGTGCCCCACCAGGACATTCCTTCGCCCATCGCGATCGCCCGGCTCTACCGGATTCCGCTGCCGACCGCACAGTTCGTACGTCGGACCCTGACCACACGATTGCGCCCAGCCCCACTCGCCGGCGCCGCGGAGGTATGCGCCGACAGCGCAAACGCCAAGTGGGAGCAGGTAGCTCAGGATCTGCAGCACAGAATCCGCACGGGCCAACTACGCGGACGTCTGCCGACCCAAGAAGACCTTGCCACCGAGTACCAGGTATCCCTCGACACCTTGCGCAGAGCCATCCGGAAACTCGCTACCGAAGGCCTGTTGCATGTGATGCGGGGCAGCCAAGGCACCCACGTCAGCGGACCACCGCATCCGGTCCCAACCGTCAGCTGCCCTCAGCACTCCTAGAAGACCATTCCGACGCGGAGGCCGGATCAGCCATCTCCTCGACGTACGCCCTGCCGCTGCCCACAAGCGACAGGGCTCTGGTGAATCCACCACACCCCCTACCCCAAGTACTGGCTGATCCCCCGCGCCAGATACGCCCCATGCCCGGCCCGCCCCACGAACTCCCGCTGGTCGATGACGAGTTCGCCGCGCGAAAGCACCGTCTCCACCCGTCCCGTGACCCGCTTCCCCTCGTACGCCGAATAGTCCACGTTCATGTGATGCGTCTCGGCCGACATCACCTGCTCGGCCGCCGGGTCGTAGATCACCACATCAGCGTCCGCCCCCGGCGCGATCGTCCCCTTCTTCCCGTACAGGCCGAACATCCGCGCCGGAGCGGCACAGGCGATGTCGATCCAGCGGCGCCGCGAGATATGCCCGTCGAGGACCGCCTGGTGCAGCAGATCCATCCGGTTCTCCACCCCGGGCATGCCGTTCGGGATCTTCGAGAAGTCGCCGCG
>NZ_JAEIMH010000092.1:0-656 GCF_016464295.1 Streptomyces sp. N35
CGGCCGCCCCGGCGCCGGCGGCCCCGGGCACCGGCAAGATCAACCTGGACAAGGGCCGCGTCAGCCTCCAGAAGAACCAGACCGTCTCCCTGGTCAAGGGCGGCCGCCCGCTCCTGTCCCAGGTCAAGATGGGCCTCGGCTGGGAGCCCGCGTTCCGCGGCAAGGACATCGACCTCGACGCCTCGGTCATCGCGTACGGACCGAACCGCAACCACATCGACAGCTGCTACTTCGGCAAGCTCGCGATTCTCAACGGAGCGGTCAAGCACTCCGGCGACAACCTCACCGGTGAGGGCGGCGGCGACGACGAGGTCATCGTGGTCGACCTGGGCCGCCTTCCGCAGGAGGTCTCGGGCCTGGTCTTCACGGTCAACTCCTTCTCGGGCCAGAAGTTCACCGAGGTCGCCAAGGCGTACTGCCGCCTCGTCGACGCGGCCACGAACGAGGAGCTGGTCCGCTTCGACCTGACCGGCGCGGAGCCGCAGACGGGCGTCATGATGGCGAAGCTGATCCGCCAGTTCTCCGGCGAGTGGGAGATGACGGCGATGGGCGATTTCGTCAAGTCCCGCACGGTACGCGGCATGGTGAAGCCGGCGGCTCAGGCGCTGTAGCCGTCACTTCCACCGGGGCGCCCGTTCCGCCGAGCTCGGCGGAAC
>NZ_JAEIMH010000092.1:666-36763 GCF_016464295.1 Streptomyces sp. N35
CCCCGCCGCGGCGGCTCCCCCGGCCCGCGGGGGTGGGGCGACGTTCCCTCTTCCCGTTGCCACCGCTCTGCCCATGGACTGCCGCGACCGCCCATAGACTGAACTCCATCCATACGAGGAGGAACGTCGCATGGCGATCAAAGGCATCTCCCCCTACCTCCGGTATGACGACGCGGACGCCGCGCTGGACTGGATGGAACGCGTCCTCGGCTTCACCGACACGGTCCGCTGGCGGGATGACTCCGGGCGGACGACCGAGGCCGACATCCAGGCCGGACCGGTGAAGATCTCCCTCAGCGGCGGCGACACCGCGCAGGACGGCAGGAACGCGCTCCTGATCGTGCACGTCGACGATGTCGACGCGCACTACGCACACGTCCGCGAAGCCACGACCACCGAAGTGACGCCCCCCAAGGACCAGCCGTACGGTCCGCGCACCTTCACGGTCGTTGATCCGTGGGGCTACCGGTGGAGCTTCTGGCAGGGCGAGGCCACACCGCCGAAGTGAGTCAGCCGGGCGGCTGGGCGATGCCGACGAAGCTGCGGTCCATGGTCCGCAGTTGTACGGTCCAGCCACGCGCCGTCAGGTCGTCCGTCAGCGACCGGGCGTCGTGGAACACCTTCACGACGCGGTACTCGCTGCCGTCGTCGAGCCGGCGCAGCACCGTGGGAATGGGCCCGTCGGTGACGCCTTCCTCGGTCGCGGCGACGGCGGGACCGTCGTCGATGAAGACCGCGTGGCCGCCCGGGGCGAGCATCGCGGCCACGGCCTCCCAGAACGCGGCCAGCCGTGAGGGCGGCACATGGGAGAGCCAGAAAGCGAAGAAGACGGTGTCGTAGCGCCGGGACGGCCGCCACGCGAACAGGTCGGCCCGCACGAACCGTACGTGGGGCAGCGTCGCCCGCGTCCGGGCGACGGTCAGCACGTCGGCGGCCGCGTCGACGGCCGTCACCGACCGCGCCCGTGCGGCGAGCAGCGGTGTCCACTGCCCCGTTCCACAGGCCAGCTCCAGCACATCGCCCCGGACCGGCAGCTCATCGACCACGGTCAGCAGGCGCCGTAACTCGTCCAAGTCCTCGTAGGGCCGGTCGTATTCGGCCGCGGCCGCGCGGTAGTAGGCCCGTTGCTCGGCGAGGAGGGTTTCGTCGTCATGGCTCTTGGCGGAGTCGTCATGGCTCATGGGGGAGAGGACGGCCCCCGACCGGGGGCTGGTTCTGTGCTGCGTCCGTATTGGCCGCACTGGGCCGCGACGGCCGCCGAACGCCGGTGCGGGCAGGGTACTTAGGGTGGGCGGCGACAAGATCACCGATCCGCCCGAGGAGCTGTCATGCCGCTGCGGATGCACTTGGGCGCGATCACGCTCGACTGTCCGGACCCGCTCGCCCTGGCCGCGTTCTACGAACAGGTCACGGGTCTCGAACCTCATCCGAAGTCGAACGCCGACTTCGCCGGCCTCAATCGCGAGGACGGACTCCTCCTCGGCTTCCAGCGGGTCGACGACCACCGCAGGCCGACCTGGCCCGACGCGGACGTACCGCAGCAGCTGCACATCTGCTTCAACGTCGAGGAGGACCTGGCCTCGGTCGAGGCACGGCTCCTCGAGCTGGGCGCGGGCAAGCCGGACCATCAGCCGCATGACGCGGGCCGGGCACGGGTGTTCACCGATCCGGCGGGGCATCCGTTCTGCGTCGTGCGCCGCTGAACGAGGTCCGCACCGGTCAGCGCAGGGCCACCTCGCCGGAACGGACGGTGCGCAGGGCCCGTTCGACGGTCTCCTGGTTCTCGCCCACCGGCGCCACGTAATCGAGGACGGCGTGCGCGGCCTCCTCGCCGAGGGTGCGGGTGATCACCCAGGTGGCGAGGTACTGCGAGGCCAGACAGCCGCCGGCCGTGGCGATATTGCCCTCGGTGTGGAACGGGGCGTCGAGGACGGTGACTCCGCACGCCTCGACGAAGGGCCGGCTGGTGCGGTCCGTGCTGGCCGGCATGGTTCCCAGGAGTCCGAGGCGCGCGAGCACCAGGGCGCCGGAGCACTGGGAGCCGATCAACTGGCGTGCGGGGTCCAGGGTCAGCCGGGACACCAGCTGATCGTCGGCGACCACGTCGCGGGTCCTGATCCCGCTGCCGATCAGTACGACATCGGCCTCGGCCATGAACTCCAGCGGCCGCTGCCCGGTCACCTCGACCCCGTTCATCGAGGTGACCTGGGGAGTCGGCGTCGTGATGAAGGCTTCCAGGCCGTCCTTGCGGCAGCGGTTGATCAGGGCGGACGCGATGAAGCTGTCGAGCTCGTTGAACCCGTCGAAGGTGACTACGGCTACCTGCATGTACGGCTCCCCGGGGTGCGGCGGGTACGGCGACGGTCAGTCGGACATCGCGGCGCGGTCGGACTCGCTGCGCAGGACGCAGAACTCGTTGCCCTCCGGGTCGGCGAGGACGGCCCAGCCCGAGCCGTCCGGTTGCCGGTGGTCGCCGACCCAGGTGGCGCCGAGCTCCAGGAGGCGGTCGATCTCCGGCTCGCGCGAGGAACTCGGGCGCAGGCACAGGTGGATCCGGTTCTTGACCGTCTTCGGCTCCGGCACCTGGTTGAAGTACAGCACCGGGCCCTCGGGCAGCAGCACCTGCGTCTCGTGGTCGCCCGGCCCGGTCTCCGGACCCACCGGATGCCCGGTCACCTCGCTCCAGAACCGGGCCAACGCATAGGCGTCGGCACAGTCGATTGCCACGTTCTGCACCACGGAGATCATGCCCGCCAGTCTGACCGAGCACCGACGGGATGACCAACGGTTTCGGGCTGCGGCCGACCTGGGCAGTTCCGACCTGCCCAGACCGGGGCTGGGCAGACCCGCCCCTAGGCCGGTCTGATCGTCGCCAACTGGGCCAGGAGGAGAAGGAGCCGGTAGGCCTCGCCGAAGTCGGTGGCTGTGAAAGCGACCGTGCGGCCGCCGTGTGTGCGGGAGACGCCCGGGATCAGGGTCGCCAGGTCGACCATGAACGGGGCCGCGAGGTCGGCTTCGACCTCCACCGGGCCGCTGATGGCCAGGGGCCGGACCCCGGAGCGGTTGAGCACCGCCCGGGCCGCCGAGTGACGCAGGAGGTCGCGGGCCTCCTCGGGGTGCAGGGCGACGGCCGCGCCCTGGGCGAGGGCCTGCTTGACCTCGACGGTGACGGCCGCGGGAACGAGGTCGTGGAGCTCGGCGCACGCGGCGTCGTCACCGCTCACCAGCACGGTCGGTACGCCGAGATGACCGGCCATCGCGGCATTGAGGCCGATCTCGCCCATGGACCGCCCGTCCACCCGTACGTCGAGGAGCCCGTCGTTCATGGTGTGGGCGAGTACGGCGGGCCCGCTGCCGGCCCGCGCGTGATAGCCGACAAGCAGGACCGCGTCGGTCTCCCGGTCGAGGCCGCCGAGCATGCCGAGCGGGCGGGGCTTGCCCCGCACCAGCCGTGCGCGGCGGTCGAGTTGCTCGGGCAGCAGGTTGCGGAACGGGCCGTGCGCGTCGGCGACCCAGACCGTCGCGTCGGGTGCGGCGTCGAGCACCCCGGCTATCGCACTGTTCGCCTCGGCGGTCATCAACTCCCGCCCGCGCCCGTAGTCGTAGCGCTCGGGACCGGTCTCGGAGGGATGCACGATCCCCGAGACGCCCTCCATGTCGACAGAGATCAATACCTTCATGGGTACGGGAGCCTAGCCTCGGCCGGAACGGCGCCCGGCGCGGCGGTGACGGCGGATGCGACGACGATCACGACAGCTCCCGCCAACGTGCCGGGACAGCACCCCTAGCCCCGGTTGCGCGGATGGTTGCGGGCGACGCGCTCGTTGCCGAACTTGTACGCACCCGTCCAGCGGGCCATCACCAACTGCTCGTCGCCGGCGGCCACTTCGGCCAGGAACTTCTGCGCACGCGACCCGCGCAGCGTCCCGGCGGCGCGACCGTGGTGCGTGATCGTGACGGTCGCGTCGCCGTGCTGCTCGTACCGGAATCCGTGGGGTCTTGGCATGCCCGGAGCCTAGAGGGCGCTCCGCGAGGGCGTACACCGGATTTCGGTGCCCCGTGGTCGCCGGGGCTAGTACGGCCAGATCGGCGGGTTGGTGCAGAAGTGGCCGCCCAGGTGCGCGTGGTCCGGGTTGTCGTCGGACAGTTCGCCCTGCTCGGCGATCAGCTTCTCGGCGTACTGCTCCGAGTCGTCCTGCGGGTCGTAGCCGAGTGCGCGGGCGCTCGAAAGGTCCCACCACAGCCGGGTGTTGGCGGACGAGCCGTAGACCACGGTGTGGCCCACGTCGGGTGCGGTGAGCGCGGCGTGGAAGAGGCGTGCGCCGTCGCCGGGCGACATCCAGACCGACAGCATCCGCAGCGAGGTGGGTTCCATGAAGCATGAGCCGATCCGCACGGACACCGTCTCCATGCCGTGCTTGTCCCAGTAGAACTGGGCGAGATCCTCGCCGAACGACTTGGACAGGCCGTAGAAGGTGTCGGGCCGGCGCGGGGTGTCGATGGGGATCAGCGGGTCGTCGCTCCTGGGCCGGGGCGTGAAGCCGACGGCGTGGTTCGACGAGGCGGACACGATCCGCCGTACGCCCTCTTCGCGGGCCGCTTCGTACAGGTTGTAGGTGCCCTCGATGTTGGCCTTGAGGATCTTGTCGAAGGTGGACTCGAGCGAGATGCCCGCGAGATGGATGATCGCGTCGACCCCGCGCACCGCCTCGCGCAGCGCCTCCTTGTCGGAGAGGTCGGCCTTGATCGCGGCCGGCTCGCCCCCGACGCTCTCGATCGCGACCATGTCGAGCAGCCGCAGTTCATGGCCGTACGCGGGCAGCAGCCCCCGCATCAGGGTGCCGAGACCGCCGGCGGCGCCGGTGAGCAGAACGGTGCGGGGAGCGGGCATGGGGTGGTCTCCTCGGATGCCTGGGTCGGGTCCGGTGCCTGGGCGACTTTCGGACACGAACGTATACGCGCGGGGGCGCAGAGGCACCGGCACGTACCCGATGAACGCATGCCTGTACGCCATTCACATCCGTGGACACGCTATGGATCTTTCGGTGGGTGCGTCAAGGGGTCGCGACCGGCCGTCAAGGCGGCGCCGTTGACGGCGAATTCGCCGATGATGAGGCAGACCTGGACGCTTGACCGGCGGTGTTGGGGCGCCTTAGCGTGAACTCGTTCAGAAATATAGACGCGGATCAGAAACGTGCACGAGATGTCGCGGTACGACAGCTGCGGTGCACCCGGTCCGCCGCGCCCAGGGAGAGAGCCCGTGACGTCAGCCCCGCTCGCCGCTCGACTCGGCATCCCCAGCGGACCGTTGTTCTTTCCCGTGACCGCCTTCGGTCCGGACGGCGGTCTCGATCTCGATGTCTTTCGCGCGCATGTACGCGCGGGCGTCGAGGCCGGAGGTGCGGCGGTGTTCGCCGTCTGCGGTACGGGCGAGTTCCACGCGGTCACGCCCGAGGAGTTCCGCGCGTGTGTGGCGGCGGCGGTCGAGGCGGCCGAGGGGCGGGTGCCGGTGATCGCGGGCGTGGGGTACGGAACGGCGCTCGCCCTCATGTACGCGAAGCTCGCCGAGGAGGCAGGCGCGGACGGGCTGCTCGCGCTGCCGCCGTATCTCGTCAAGGCCGAGCAGGAGGGGCTCGTGCGCCACTATCGCGCGCTCGCCGACGCCACCTCGCTCGAAGTGATCGTCTATCAGCGGGACAACGCTGTCTTCACCCCCGAGGCCGTGGTCGAGCTGGCCGCGCACCCGAAGATCATCGGGTTCAAGGACGGCCTCGGCGACATGGACCTGATGCAGCGCATCGTGAGTACGGTCCGCAGCGCGGGGACCGCAGGCAGCGCGGACTTCCTCTACTTCAACGGACTGCCGACCGCCGAGCTCACCGGTCTCGCGTACCGCGGGATCGGGGTCTCGCTGTACTCGTCGGCGGTGTTCTGCTTCGCGCCCGACATCGCCCAGGCCTTCCACCGCGCGCTCAACACGGGCGACGACGAGACGGCCACCCGTCTGATCGACGGCTTCTACCGCCCGTTCGTCGAACTCCGCAACCAGGGGCGCGGGTTCGCGGTCGCCCTGGTGAAGGCCGGTGTACGGCTGCGCGGGTTCGAGGTCGGACAGGTGCGCACCCCGCTGCACGAGCCGAGCGACCAGCAGATCAAGGAGCTGGCCGAGCTGATCGAGCGGGGCCGTGCGCTGCTCGCCGAGGGGGCGGACGCGTGACGACCTCGACCCACGGCCGCGGGAACACCTCGGCCGACGCCATGAAGACCTCCGCCTTCGTCTACCCCTGGGACGTCAACGGTGACCCCGGCGCCGCCCGCCGTATCGCATCACTCGGTGTCCAGCAGGTCACCCTCGCCTCCGCGTACCACTCCACCCGCGCGCTGACCCCGCGCCACCCTTCCCACCGCATCGTCACGGCCGAGCACGCCGCGGTCCTGTATCCGCCGGGGGAGCGCTGGCAGGGGCGGAGGCTGCGGCCGTACGCGGCCGGGGCCTGGGCTCCCGGCGACGCCTTCGGTGCGGCGGCCGCGGCGCTCGGCGAGGCGGGCCTCGAGGTCCACACCTGGGTGGTGCTCGCGCACAACTCCCGTATGGGCGCCGAACATCCGGACACCTCGGTCGTCAACGCCTATGGCGACCGCTACCCGTGGGCGCCGTGCATCGCACAGCACGCCACCCGTGAGTACCTCGTGGACCTGGCAGCCGAGGCGGCCGTACGGCCGGGTGCGCGCGGCACCGAGCTGGAGTCCTGCGGCTGGTACGGCCTGGCGCATCTGCACGCGCACGACAAGATCGGCGGGATCGGGCTCGGTGCCGCCGCCCAGTACCTGATGTCGCTCTGCTTCTGCGGATCCTGCCTCGAGGGTTATACGGGGGCGGGTTTGGACCCCGACGCCCTCGCGTCGGCGGTCCGGCAGGCGCTCGAACCGGTCTGGCGCGGGGA
Source organism: Streptomyces sp. N35 (assembly GCF_016464295.1). Lineage (NCBI taxonomy): Bacteria > Bacillati > Actinomycetota > Actinomycetes > Kitasatosporales > Streptomycetaceae > Streptomyces > Streptomyces sp. N35. The sequence goes on from NZ_JAEIMH010000092.1 coordinate 7,611, forward strand.
GGCGGCGCCGGACGTGCCCCCGGACAAGCTCCTGGACGCCGAACTGCTCGCCGCGACCCTGGAGTTCAGGTCCTCGGTGTCCCGGTCGCTCCAGGAGGAGGCGGTCGCGGCCGTCCGCGCCGCGGCCCCCGCGGACTTCCAGGTACTGCTCCACGCCGACCCGGTCCCGCACCACTGCGGCGCCAACGCGGGCGTGGACCCGGCGCACATCCTGGGCGTGGCCGACGGTGTGGTCGTGCCGTGCACGGGCGGCGCGGATCTCGTCGCGCCGTTCGCGGCCGAGGGCGTTGAGGGTGCGGTGCTCGCCGCGAACTTCACCGTGGTGAGCGGGATGGGCGGGGCTCCCGCCCGGCTGCGCGAGGACGCGGCACGGGCCGCGGAGCTCGGGGCCACCGAACTGCGGCTGTATCACGCGGGGTTGGCGTCCGACGCGGATCTGGAGCTGGTGCGGGCCGCGCTCGGCTGACGGCGCAGCAGGCCGGGCGTCGCCAGGAGGCCGGCGACGCCCAGCGTCACCAGCAGCACCCGGTGGTCGACGAGGGCGACAAGGCCCGCCCCGACGCCGAGGGCCACCGCGTTCGGCGCGAACACCAGGGTGTTGGCAGTCGCCGCGACCCTCCCGATCAGGTGGTCCGGGGTCTCCCGCTGCACCGCCGTGAGCACCGCGATCAGCACGCACGGCAGCCCGACACCGATCCCCGCGCTCGCCGCCAGCACCACCGCGTCGTACGGGAGCGCCCGCAGGGCCGCCGCCACCGCGAACAGCGCGAGCCCGGCGCCCGCGAACACCCGCTCCCCGTAACGCCGCAGCAGCGGTCCCGACAGCAGGCCGACCGCCACCGAGCCGAGGCCCTGCACGGCGTAGAGCACGCCCACGAACGCGGGGGAGCGGCCGAGGCCCTCGTCGACGACGGCGAAGATCAGCGCTCCGTTGACGCCGGCGAGGAACATCGTGAAGCCGCCGGCCAGGGCGAGCGTGCGCAGAGCGGGATGGTGGCGCAGATACCGCGCGCCCTCGACGGCGTGCGTCCACCAACTGCCGGGTTCCGGAGCGGTTTTGGGCTCCTCCCGCACCCGTAGCAGCGCATAGAGGCCCGCCGCCGCGAGAAAGGTGAGCGCGTCGAGCAGCGCGACCCGTGCACCCCCGTACGCGGCGAACAGGCCGGCGCCCGCGAGCGGGGCGAGCAGCTTCATGCCCTCGTTCGCCGTCATCCGCAGCCCGTTGAAGTCGCCGAGCAGCTTCTTGTCGACGACCGACGCGATCAGTGCGGCCTCCGCCGCGTCGTGCACGACACCCGCCGCGCCGTACACCAAGAGCACCGCGAACAGGATCCAGACACGGTCCGCCGAATCCACCGCGAGCAGAGCGCACAGCAGCACGGCCAGGCCGACGTTCGTCCAGATCAGCAGCGGTCTGCGAGGGGTGCGGTCGGCGAGCGTGCCGAGCAGCGGGCCGGCGAGCACCGGCAGCCACAGCGCGAAGGTCGCGAGCGCGGCCAGGCTGCTCGATCCGGTGAGCGACTTGACCCAGACGCCCGAGACCAGCCACATCGCGGACGTGCCGAATCCGGAGACCACCACGCCGCCGAGATAGAGCCCCGCATCGCGGTGGCGGAGCACCTGCCAAGTCGTCCATGCCATACGGGCAGGGTTTCCCTAAGGCCTGCGGGGCTGCATCGGGACTTCGCCCTACTTCGGGCATGCGGGAGTCCTCAGTTCTGTGCGGTTCTCCGTCGAGTCCGTCCGGTTCTCCGTCGAGCGATGAGTTCCGGGAGCGGCCGGAGTCTCCCCTCCAAGCAACGGATCTCAGGAGCCCTCATGCCGTCTTTCGACTTCACCGCACAGACCCGCCTCGTGGCCCAGCTCGCCGACCGGGTCACGGAGGCGCAGTTCGACCTGCCCACGCCCTGTCCGGAGCTTCCCGTACGGAACCTCCTCGGGCATCTCGTCGGGCTGACCGCGGCCTTCCGTGACGCGGCGCGCAAGGACCTCGGGCCCACGACGGACACGCCGCCGGGCGACACGGTGCCGGACCTCGGGCCCGGCTGGCGCGGTGACCTGAGCAAGAACCTCCAGGAGCTCGCGGAGGCCTGGCAGGCGCCGGAGGCCTGGGAAGGCTTCACGCGGGCCGGCGGTGTGGACCTGCCCGCCGGGATCGCCGCCCAGGTGGCGATGAACGAACTGGTCGTCCACGGCTGGGACCTGGCGCGGGCCACCGGCCAGGAGTACGCGCCGGGCGAGGCCGAGCTCCAGGTGTCGTACGCGCTGCTGAGCCCGGACGCGGAGGAGAGGTCGGCCCTCTCCGGACAGCAGGCCGCGGAGGCCATCTTCGGCCCGCCGGTCCCCGTTCCGTCCTCGGCCCCTCTCCTCGACCGTGTCACCGGCCTGAGCGGCCGCGACCCCCACTGGGCCGCGCCCCGACGGTGAGGACCGGACCAGGGCGTCTCTTTCGGATCTTGCAAAGAGACGCCCTAGCCTCGCCCCATGACCTTCACCCTCACCCCGCTGGGCACCGCCGCCCCGCACCCGCAGCCCGGCCGTCCCTGCTCCGGGTACCTCGTCGAGGCGGGGGACGCCAAGGTGTGGGTGGATGCCGGGCCCGGCACGTTCGCCGAGCTCCAACGGCATGTGCACCCGCGGGAGTTGACGGCGATCTGGATCAGTCATCTGCACTCCGACCACTGGACCGATCTGATCGCCGCCGAAGCGGGCATCTCCGACGGCGGGCTGTGTGCCGAGCGCCCGATCCCTGTCCACGCCCCGGCCGGGGCGCCCCACCGCCTGGCCGGGTTCTACGGGATGCCGGACCCGGGGCCGCTCGCCGACGTCTTCGCCTTCCACGCGATCGAGGACGGCGCGGACATCGGCCTCGGCGGCCCGGTCCTCACCAGCCGCGCAGTGGCCCACGGCATCGAGGCATACGGGGCGCGCATCACGTACGAGGGCGCCGTCCTCGCGTATACGGGAGACAGCGGCCCCTGCCCGCAGCTGACCGAACTTGCCCGGGACGCCGATGTGCTGCTCGCCGAGGCCTACGTCGACCGGCACGAGGGCGAACCGGTGCACCTGACCCCCGAGGACGCGGGCGCCCTCGCGCGTGAGGCCGGGGTCCGGACGCTGCTCATCACCCATGTCGGCCCCGGTCTGACACCCGACGCGGCAACCGCCCGGGCCGCCCAGGTCTTCGGCGGCCACACGGTGCGGGCCCGCGAGACAGTCGCGTACGAGATCGCCAAGAGGCAGGCGGAACAGATCAGTTGACCGCCAATCCGTAACACGGTGAAAACCTGAACCGGCCGCCACAGGGGAACAATCCAGCCAACACCCGCACCCTGACCCCTCAGGAGCACCCCCGTGGCGCACACAGCCGATCCGGCCGGCAAGACCGACGACATACCGGAGCCGCCGGCGAGTCCCCTGGACCGCTTCTTCCGTATCACCGCCCGCGGTTCGACCTTCGGCCGTGAGGTACGCGGCGGCTTCGCCACGTTCTTCACGATGGCCTACATCCTCGTCCTGAACCCGATCATCCTCGGCACCACCGAGGACAAGTACGGCAACACCCTCGACGGCCCCGAACTCGTCACCGCCACCGCCCTGGTGGCCGCGGTCATGACGATCATCATGGGCGTCGGCGGGAATCTCCCGCTCGCCCTCGCCGCCGGACTCGGCCTCAACGCGGTCGTCGCCTTCCAGCTCGCCCCCCAGATGAGCTGGCCGGACGCGATGGGCCTGGTGTTCGTCGAAGGCGTGCTGATCTGCGTGCTCGTCGTGACCGGTCTGCGGGAGGCCGTGATGCACGCCATCCCGCCCGCGCTCAAGCACGCGATCAGCGTCGGGATCGGTCTGTTCATCGCGTTCATCGGCTTCATCGACGCCGGTTTCGCCACCCGTATCCCCGGCGACACCGGCTCCGTGCCCGTGCAGCTCGGCGCCGCGGGACGGCTCGAGGGCTGGCCCATCCTCGTCTTCTGCATCGGAGTGCTGCTCACGGTGGCGCTGCTCGCGCGCAAGGTGCGCGGGGCGATCCTCATCAGCATCGTGGTCACCACGGTGATCGCCGTCATCGTCAACGAGATCGCCGACCTCGCGCCCACCGCCTGGGGGCTGACCGCCCCGAGCGTCCCGGACGATCTCGTCGCCACACCGGACTTCGGGCTGCTCGGCGCGTTCAGTCCGTTCGGCGCCTTCTCCGAGGTCGGCGCGGTCACCCTGGTGCTGCTGATCTTCACGCTCATCCTGAGCGACTTCTTCGACACCATGGGCACGGTCGTCGGCATCTCCAGCGAGGCCGGACTGCTCGACGAGCAGGGCAAGGTCCCCCACCTCGGCCGCGTGCTGCTCATCGACGGCGCGGCGGCGGTGGCCGGCGGCGCCGCCTCGGCCTCCTCCAACACCTCGTACATCGAATCGGCGGCCGGCGTCGGCGAAGGGGCGCGGACCGGCTTCGCGAACCTCGTCACCGGCGGCCTGTTCGCCCTCGCCCTCTTCTTCGCGCCGCTCGCCCTGATGGTGCCCGCCCAGGCCGCCGCGCCCGCCCTGGTCGCGGTCGGCTTCCTGCTCATGGCACAGGTGCGGCATATCGACTGGGAGCGCTGGGACCTGGCGATCCCGGCCTTCCTCACCATCGTCGTGATGCCGTTCACCTACTCGATCACCAACGGCATCGGCGCCGGCTTCATCGCGTACGTGGTGATCAAGGCCGTCCTCGGCAAGGCGCGCGAGGTGCACTGGCTGCTGTGGGGAGCGGCCGCCCTGTTCCTGGTCTACTTCGGGATCGATCCGATCGAGCAGCTGCTCAACGGGGAGTGACGCGAGCGGGGGTACGGGATCTTCCCGTACCCCCGGCGGTCAGCTCTTGAGTGCCGCCTGCATCATCGCCTTCGCGACCGGCGCCGCGAGCTTGTTGCCGCCCACCTCGGAGCGTGCGGCGCCGGAGTCCTCGATGAGCACCGCCACCGCGACCTCCTTGCCGTCAGAGCCCTTCGCGTACGAGGTGAACCAGGCGTACGGCGTGCTCTTGTTGTTCTCGCCGTGCTGGGCCGTACCCGTCTTGCCGCCCACGGTCGCGCCCGGGATCTGCGCGTTGGTGCCGGTGCCCTCGTTCACCACCGTCTGCATCGCCGACTGCAGCTGCTCGGCCACCGACTCGCTGACCATCCGTGAGCTGCCCGCGTCGTCGAAGCTCTGAAGGACCGAGCCGTCCGCGTCCGTGACCTGCGACACCATGTGCGGGTCGACCAGGGTGCCGCCGTTGGCGATCGCGGCCGAGACCATGGCCATCTGCAGCGGGGTCGCCGTGACATCGAACTGGCCGATGCCCGACAGAGCGGTCTGGGCCTTGTCCATGCCGGACGGGTACAGGCTCTGCGAGGCGCGGACCGGGACGTCCTGCTCCGCGTCGTTGAAGCCGAACTTCTCCGCCATCGCCTTGACCTTGTCCTGGCCGAGGTCGACGGCCAGCTTGCCGAAGACGTTGTTGCACGAGTACTGCAGCGCGGTGCGGATGCTGGCGTTCTCGCAGGGAGCCGACGCGCTCTCGTTGACGAGGTCCTTGGTGGAGCCCGGCAGCCGGTAGGGGTTGGGGCTGTCCGTCTTCGTGTCCACCGACCCGTACAGACCGTCCTCGAGCGCCGCCGCCGCGACGACCAGCTTGAACGTCGAGCCGGGCGGCAGCGGCTGCCGGATCGCCCGGTTCACCAGCGGCTTGTCCTCGTCCTCGGTGAGCTTCTCCCAGGCGTCACCGTCGGTGGAACCGGCGATCTTCGACGGGTCGTACGAAGGCGTCGAGACCATCCCGAGGATCTTGCCGGTCTTCGGGTCGATCGCGACGGCCGCGCCCTTGTTGTCCCCGAGCGCCTTGTACGCGGCCTTCTGCACGGCCGGGTCGATGGTGGTGACGACGTCACCCGGGTCCGCCCGCTTGTTGGTGACGGTGTCGAGCGGGTTCTTCAGGCGGGTGTCGGTGCCGTCGAGGACGTCCTGGTAGATGCCCTCGAGCTGGGTCGCCCCGTACACCTGCGAGCTGTAGCCGGTCACGGCCGCGTAGAGCGAGCCGTCCTTGTACGTGCGCTTGTACGCCAGGTCACTGCCCTTCGTACGCTCCGAGCCGGTGATGTCCTCGCCGCCCACGATGATGCCGCCCAGCGGGTACGCGTACTTGTCGATGGTGCCGCGCCGGTTGTGCTTGTTGTCCGCGAGGGCCTGGCCGTCGTAGAACTGCACCCACGTCGCTCTGACCAGCAGGGAGAGCACGAGGAGCAGGGTGAAGACCGAGATTCGTCTGATCGTCTTGTTCATCGCACTCGGGGAGACGAGCGGGGGAGTGCGATTCGTTCCTGCTCGTTGCGTTTCTCACGAAGCGTTCATGTACGAGGCCTGTGGCCGTGGGGGTGCTCAGCCGCCGACGAACCCCGCCTCGTAAGCCGCGATCACCGCCTGGGTCCGGTCCCGTGCGCCGGTCTTCGCCAGGACCGCCGCCACGTGGGTCTTCACCGTGGCGGGTCCGAGCCCCAGCTGTCCGGCGATCTCCGCGTTGGTCCGGCCGGTCGCCATCGCGCGCAGTACGTCCGCCTCGCGTCCGGTGAGCCGGGCCACCCAGGCCGGCTGAGCGGGGCGGGCGCGGGGTGCGTGCTCGGTGGCCAGCGCCCGCACCGCCGCCGGGAACAGCAGCGAGTCGCCGCGGGCCACCGTGCGCACCGCCTGCACCAGCTGGTCGGCGTCGGTCCGCTTGAGCAGGAATCCCGCGGCGCCGGCGCGCAGGGCGTCGTACACGTAGGAGTCGTTCTCGAAGGTGGTCACGACCATGATCCGTGGCGGGGCGTCCATCGAGGCGAGGATCTGTTCGGTGGCGCGGATGCCGTTGATCTCGGGCATGCGCACATCCATGAGCACGACGTCGGGCCGCAGCGCGCGGACGACGGAGACCGCCTCGGCGCCGGTCGCGGCCTCGCCGACCACCGTCATGCCGGGGTCGCGGCCTCGCCGACCACCGTCATGCCGGGCTCGGCGTCGAGGATGGCGCGCAGGGCGGTGCGGACCAGGCGTTCGTCGTCGGCGAGGACGATGCGTACGGGCGCGTCGTTCACCGGGCACCGCCCGTGGGGAGCGGCAGCCGGACGGTCAGCCGCCAGCGGTCGCCTTCGGGTCCCGCCGTGCAGCCGCCGCCGAGCAGCCGGGCGCGGTCGGCGATGCCCTTGAGCCCGCTGCCGCCCCCGGCGCGCGGTGCGGCAGCCTCGGACAGGGCGTTCTCCATGACGATCTCCACGGTGTCGGCGGCCTCGGTGATCCGCAGGGTGACCGGTGAACCGGCGCTGTGCCGAAGCGAGTTGGCGAGGCCCTCCTGCACGATCCGGTACGCCTCGCGCGACACGAGCGCGGGCAACGCCGGTACATCGGCCCGCACCGTCGCGTCGACGGACGTTCCGGTGGCCCGGGTGCGGGCGAGCAGGCCGGTCAGGTCATCGGCGAGCGTGGGGGCGGGGGCCAGGGCCGCCTCGTCTCCTTCGCGCAACAGGCCGAGCACCGCGTCGAGTTCACCGACGGTGCGCCGCGTGGTGTCCTCGATGGCCGACAGCGCCTCCCGTACGAAGGCGGGATCGTGGTCGAGCACCCGGCGGGCGGCACTCGCCTGCAGGGTCACGGCACTCAGCGCGTGGCCGACCGAATCGTGCAGCTCGCGTGCGAGCCGGTTGCGTACGGACAGTTCGGCGGCGCGTGCTTCGGCGGCGGCGAGGCGGTCGGCGGGGGTGGGGCCGAGCAGGACGGGCGCGTAGCGGGCGAGCAGGCCGCCCGCCGCCGTCGCGCAGGCGGCGAGGGCGGGCAGCATCGCGGGTCCGGCGGACGGGCCGAGCGCGTACGCCCCGGTCTTGTCGAGGGGCGCGGGCACCCGCAGAAACTCCCGTACACCCGGCACCGGCAGCAGCATCACCGAGACCGCGAACGGCGGCAGCGCCAGCATCGCGCCGCTGAGCACCCCGCCCACCCCGACGTGCAGCGTGAACCAGGCCGCGGTGCGCCGCCGCGCCGCCGGGCCACGGGCCGGACCCTCCGCGAACCGGGCGCCGTCGACCCCGCACAGCGCCCGCGCCATCGCCACGGACAGCGGCCGTACGAGCGGGAAGAGGCCCGCGAGGGCGGCCAGCGGCAGAGCGAGCGCGTACGCGCCGAACTGGCCGGGCACCGAACCGCGGAACAGCGTGTCCCCACCGCCCGCGAGCGGCAGCACCACCAGCGCGCCGACCAGCCAGAACGGCATCAACAGGGCGCCGCCCAGGACCAGATGGACCCATCTGAGGCGGGCCCTCCGGCCGAGCAGCGCCCCGGCGACGGTACGAGGGCTCATACGGGGATCGAGACCGCTGTGCGGTCGTGCGCCACGGCCGAGCGCGCGGTGAAGAAGCGCACCCCGAGGGCGATCACGAGCATCCCGACGATCATCTGTCCAGCGTAGGTCAGCATGACCAGGGTGGTGGGGCGCTCCGCGATGTCCCCGGCGCCGAGCGAGGCGAGCGTCATCCAGCCGCCCCAGCAGGCGGTCGCGCCGGAGCCGACCCAGGCGACGGCCAGCGGTACGGCGAGTGGCAGCCGGGGCAGCACGCGGAAGGCGACGACCAGGGCGCCGGCGACCGCGGTCAGCGGGAACAGTGCGTTGAGCGCCTCGAGAGCGTACGTGTCGGTCGCTCGGTCGCGGACGGCGTCCGCGCCGAGGCCCGCGGTCGCGCCGGAGGCCCACATCAGGTGGACGGTGACGGGGAGCAGGGCGACGACGGTGGCGGCCAGGGCCAGGGGGCGCGAAGCGGGGGTGGTCACGTCGCCCACCCGGCCGCGCCACAGGTGGCCCCACCGCTGCCGGGCGTAGAGGGCGAACAGGCCGCCGAGCGCGAGCCCTTGGAGGATGAATCCGCCGTACACCACCCCGAACACCCACTCGTCCAGGAACGGCTCCGACGCGGACTGGGTCCGCACGTCCCCGTTCAGCACCTTGATCAGGAGCTGCACCGGGAACCCGGTCATGATCGGGGCGAGCAGCCCGCCGGCCACCCACACCGGCACGAGCAGCAGCCAGGCCGGCACCCGCAGCCCCCAGGGCCGGGTGAGCAGCAGGGCGAGCGCGATCACGCAGGCGTCCATCAGGACGGTGACGGTGTTGGCGACCACCATCGTGGCGCGGTGCTCGAGCAGCGAGCTCCCGTCGGGGATCCCGAGGTGACTGCCCAGGATCCAGGCGGCCTTGAGCGTCAGATACGGGAGGCAGGAGACGATCGCGACGAGGCGCAGGAGCCTGTGTGCGCGGGACAGGACGAACGGTGTCGTGGTCATGCCCCCAAACTCCCGCCCCGGTCGCCCCACCACGTCCTGCCCGCTGACGATCCGCCTCCGCCGCGCGGGGGAGGCGGGGTCAGCCTTGGAGGCGGGGTCAGCCTTCCCTCACCGGCGCACCGGCGCACCGGCTCACCGGCTCACCCTCCGCAGGACCGAGCGATCTTCCCGTTCTCGTCGATGTCGATCGGGAAGCCGTCGTCGTCGCCGAAGGTCACGGTCCAGCCGTGGGTGAGCGTCGCGGACGTGGCGTCGTCGGCGAGCCAGAACCGGGGCTCGTGCGAGAAACAGGTTGCGGGGTTCGGCCCCCGGACGGCTCGCAGGTACTCGCTCACGAACTGCTGCTCGAGCTGTTTGCGGCGGGTCGCGCCGGCACCGGACTCGGCGGCTTCCACCAGACCGCCGTAGAAACCGGACACCGTCGGGTCGCCGCCCTTGCCATGACCGGCGACGGGCCTGCACGTCAGGCCGGTGACCCGGCCCGTGCCCGGGTCGAACTCGAGGGACACCGTCCGGTCGACCCGCCGTGTTCCCTGGTAGAGCGAGACCTCGCCGGCCGCCAGCACCCCGTCGACCGCTTCGCCGCAGGTCACGCCGAGGGAGTCGGTGCCCCAGACGCGTTCGTACGTGGCCCGGTCGGCGAACAGCGTGGCGACGGCGTCCGGATCCACCTCGGCGCGGGTCGCCGGGTTCTGGTGGCGCAGGGCCGACAGGAACAGGGTGGGCAGGGGCTGGGAGGGGGCCGCGGCCGGGGTCGGGTCCGGCTGCGCGGGCGCGCCCGTGGGACGGCTGTCGGTGCTCGGCGCGGTCGTCGCCTGCACCGGGGCACCGGCCCGGCCGGGACCGCTCTGGGACACGAATCCGGCCCCGAGGGCCACGGCCGCGACGGCCGCCGCCGTGCCCAGCCGCAGCCGCCGACGGCGCCGCCGCACGGTGGAGACGACAGCGTCCGCGTCGTAGCGGCGGGCAGGTACCCGCTCCGTACGGTCGAGCATGGCCGCGGCCAGCTCCTCCTCCAGGTCCGCATGGCTCATGCCGTTCCTCCTGAACTCGCGCGCGTCACCTGCGGGTTGATGGCCGAGCGGAGCTTCGCGAGCCCCCGGGCCGCCTGGGATCTGACGGAGCTCTCCGAGATATCCATCAGGCGGGCGATCTCCGCGTCGTCGAGCTCCTCGAAGTACCGCAGCACCAGCACGGTCCGCATGCCGATCGGCAGGGTGTGCAGAACGCGGATCAACTCGTCGCGGACATGGAGGCCTTGGTACGGATCGACCGGCGGGCCGACTTGTTCGCCGCCGATGCCGTCGTCCAGGGGAATCTCCGCGTGCCCGCGCAGCCTGCGCCAGCGGTCGTTCGCGAGATTCACCAGGATCCGGCGCGCGTACGCCTCAGGAGCATCGGCGGAGCGCACCCGCCGCCAGTGCCGGCACACCTGCTCCAGCGTGGACTGCACCAGATCGTCGGCCAGATGGCGCTCACCGGTGAGCAGCAGCGCGGTTCTGAAGAGCGCCGACGACCGTGCCTGCACGAAGGCCGTGAAGGCCGGCACGTCAGCCGCCCGCATCCGCGGGCCCCGGCTCGTGTCCCTGCGGCATGTCCGCCCCCTTACGAAGCCGCCTTGGCCTCCTGCTCAACCTGACGGAGTGCACGGCCCAGTTGCTGCACGCGAAGGTCCGCCGTGACCCAAGCGTTGTCTCCCCGGGGGCGAGGAGGGGACGCGACGGGGCAGCGAGCCCGCCGCCGGCGTTACGTCAGTGTCCGGCGTTACGTCAGTGTCAGGACGACCTCGTCGATCTCGGCGTCCCGCGCCACGGCGAACCCGCAGTCATGGCCCGTCACGACGAACCCGCACTTCTCGAGCACCCGGACCGAGCCCGCGTTGTCCGCCGCCGCGCGGGCGTGCAGCGGGCGCTCCGTGACCTCGGCGACGAGCAGGCGCAGGGCGGCCGTGGCCACACCACGGCCCCAGTACGCGCGGTCGATCCAGTACGTGACCTCCAGCTCGCCCGGCTCGCCGTAGACCGCGGCGCTGCCGACCACATCGCCGTCGAGCAGCACCGTACGGACCACATACTCGGCGCAGATGCGCTTCCAGTGCGCCGAGAACAGGTCCCAGTCCGCCGACTTCGGCGAGACGAAGGCGGCCGTGCGCATCGACTCCGGATCGTTCATCTGCCGGAAGAAGACCGGCAGATCGCTGGAGTGGACCGGTCGCAGGGCGATATCGGTCACCGGCTGTACCGCGTCCTCGAACATTCAGAGCCTCCGGGTCGCGAGCGTCAGACGGTCCCGCGCGTCGAACAGTGCGTCCTTGATCATCTGTTCGTGGGCGGGCGTCAGCCGCGCCACCGGCACCGAGCAGCTGATCGCGTCACGGGCCGGCGTGCGGTAGGGGATCGCGACACCGAAGCAGCGCAGCCCGAGGGTGTTCTCCTCGCGGTCCACCGAGATGCCCTGTTCGCGGATCTGGTGCAGCTCCTCGATCAGCTGCTCGCGGTCCGTGATCGTGTGCTCGGTGAGCGGCGCGAGCGTCTCCGGGAGCATTTTGCGGACCTGCTCGTCGGTGTGGGTCGCGAGCAGCGCCTTGCCGAGCGAGGTGGAGTGCGCCGGCAGCCGGCGCCCCACCCGCGTGAACGGGCGCAGATAGTGCTGGGACTGGCGGGTGGCCAGATAGACGACGTTCACGCCGTCCAGACGCGCCAGGTGGATGGTCTCCGTGGTGTCGTCGGAGAGCCGGTCGAGGGTCGGGCGAGCCGCGGCCACCACCTCGTCGCCGTCGATGTAGGAGGTGCCCACGAGCAGGGCGCGGACGCCGATCCCGTAGCGGGTGCCCGTCGCGTCCGTCTCGACCCAGCCGAGCTCCACGAGCGTGCGCAGCAGCATGTAGAGGCTGGACTTCGGGTACCCGACCGCTTCCTGCACCGCCGCCAGCGAGTGCATTCCGGGCCGGCCCGCGAAGTACTCGAGCAATTCCACGGTCCGCACAGCGGACTTGACCTGCGCACCACCGCCGGTGTCGGCTGCAGACATCGCCCTTGACCCCTTCGTTCGCCAACGCATAGCCTCCCAAGCGATTCACATTCGGAGACAGCGTTCAGCATATCGAACGGCCCTGGTGGGCGGCAGAGTTTTCCCAGGTTCTCGTGGCGGACCACCGAGAACTGCGGGGCGAAACCGTGCACTTCGGGCCTTCGGGAAGGACCGGCCGTGACAGCAGCACAAGTCTGGAGCGTCGACCCCCGTAACGGGAAGCCACGTGAGCAGGTTGCGGTCGAGGCCACAGCTCAGGAGATCGACCGCGTGGTGCGCGCGGCGCACGCCGTCCGGGAGACGCTGGCCGACCGGGCCGTACGCGCCGCGTTCCTGCGCACCGCCGCCGAGCTGCTCGACGAGGCCGCCGCCCATGTCGTCGAGGCCGCCGACGCGGAGACCGCCCTCGGCCCCGGCCGCCTCAACGGCGAGCTCGCGCGCACCAGTTTCCAGCTGCGCTCCTTCGCCGAGCTCGTCGACGAGGGCGCGTTCCTCGACGTCGTCATCAACCACGCCGACGACACCCGCACCCCGCCGTGGCCGGATCTGCGCCGCTACAAGGTGCCGCTCGGCGTAGTCGCCGTGTACGCCGCCTCCAACTTCCCGCTCGCCTTCTCGGTGCCCGGCGGCGACACCGCGAGCGCGCTCGCCGCGGGGTGCCCGGTGGTGGTCAAGGCGCACCCGGATCACCCGGCCACCTCCGAGATCTGCGCCTCGGTGCTGCGCCGCGCGGCCGTGCGCAGCGGACTGCCCGAGGACGTCGTGCAGTTGGTGCACGGCTTCGAGGCGGGCGTCGAACTCATCAAGCACCCGCTGATCTCCGCGGCCGGCTTCACGGGTTCGGTACGCGGCGGACGCGCGCTCTTCGACGCGGCGGCCGCCCGCCCGCACCCCATCCCGTTCCACGGCGAACTCGGCTCGCTCAACCCGGTGGTGATCACCGAGGCCGCCGCGATCGAGCGCGGTGAGCAGCTCGGCGCGGGGCTCGCGGGCTCGATGACCCTGGGCGTCGGCCAGTTCTGCACCAAGCCGGGCTTCGTGCTCGTACCGGCCGGCGCGAACGGCGACACCCTCGTCAAGGAACTGACGCACGGCGTCAGCGAGGTCGAGGCCGGCGTGCTGCTCGACCACCGGATGCGGGACGCCTTCATCGCGGGCGTCGCCGCGCGGGCCGCCCTGGACGGCGTCGAGGCGCCCGTCACCCCTGGCTCGGGCGGTGAGCACACGGTCGGCGCGGGCTTCCTGACCGTGGACGCCGCGCGCCTGGTCGAGGAGGGTGCGCACGATCTGCTCCTGGAGGAGTGCTTCGGCCCGGTCACCGTCGTCGCCCGCTACGACGACGAGGCCGAGATCACCGCCGTACTGTCGCGGCTGCCCGGCAATCTGACCGCGACCCTGCACCTGTCCGACACGGAGGCCGGGGACCCGCAGGGCCGCGGCGCCGCACTGCTCGCCGAGCTCACCGCGCTCGCCGGCCGTGTGCTCGTGGGCGGCTGGCCCACCGGCGTGGCCGTCGCCCCCGCCCAGCAGCACGGCGGCCCCTACCCGGCCACCACCTCGACGTCGACCTCCGTGGGCGGCTCGGCGATCGAACGCTGGCTGCGCCCGGTCGCGTACCAGACCACCCCCGAGGCCCTGCTCCCGCCGGAACTGCGCGACGACAATCCCCTGGGGGTGCCGCGGGTGGTGGACGGGGTGCGCGACTGAGTGTTCAGGGGCGCGTGAAGATGGAGTGGGTCCCGATGCGGCGCCACACCACGTGAGGCTCACCGTCGGTGACGGACGGGCCGTAGTGGAACGTGGCCCGTCCGTCCGGGGCCCACGACATCTCCCAGACGTCCTCGTAGCCCTGCATCTTCTTGACCCGGAGGCCCCGCCGGAAGCCGGTGCCGGCTCGTAGGTCGGCGACGAACTGAGCGACGGCCACGAGGAACGCGGTCTTCTGCTCCGCCGTCAGGCCCTTCCAGTCGCGCAGGAAATGGCTGAGCGTCTCATACGTCGGCACGCTTCTCGATCTCCCCCAGGTCGAGGCCCGCGTCGTCGGCCAGCGTGCGCAGCAGGGACGCGCCGTCCTCGTGGACCTCGCCCCGCTCGCCCTCGGCCAGCGCCTCCTCCACCTCGCGTTCCTTCGCCTGCCACTCGGGGGACCAGAACCAGGCCTGGTCATCCGGCACGACGGAGGCGGGCGTGAGGATGATGCGCCCGTCTTCGACGGCCACGACGAGCTGGTCTCCCTCGCGGAGATCCAGCTGATCCCTTATGTCCTGGGGGATGGTGATGACGCCCTTCTTGCGCAGGGGCGTGGCGACCAGGTGCGGCCTGCGGCGGCGCTTCACGGCAGTCATGCCGACAGTCTACCTGGAAGAAAGTCTGCCTAACCGTCGAGCGCCTCACCCACGGCGCGGCAGCAGCGCCGTGGCCGTACCCGTCGCCGCGAGGAAGGCCGCCGCGATCAGCACGCTCACGTGCAGGCCGGCCACGAACGACCCCGAGACCAGCACTCCGAACCCGGCCACGCTCAGCGCTCCCGCCACCTGGCGCGCCGAGTTCAGGACACCCGCCGCGAGGCCGGCGCGCTCGGCCGGTACGGCGTCCAGGATCGCGGCGGTGAGCGGCGGCACGGTCAGCGCGGAACCGATGGCCAGCGGCATCATGATCAGCGCCAGCATCATGGTCGAGCTGTTCTCGCCCACGAAGAGGAGCAGCAACAGGCCCACCACGGCGAGCGGTTGACCGATCAGCATCGGCAGCCGCGGCCCGTAACGCCCCGCGAGCTTGCCCGCGACGATGTTGGACACCGCGATCAGACCTGTCATCGGCAGGAACATCAGTCCCGCCGCCAGCGCCGAACGCCCCTGCACCTGCTGGAAGAAGAGGCTGAAGACGAACACGATCCCGTAGAACGCGACGCTCACCGCCGCACCCGTCGCCACCATCACCGCGACCGTGCGGTTGCGGAACAGGGCGAGCGGGACCACCGGGTGCTCGTGGCGGCGTTCCACGCGGACGAACACGACCGCCGACACCACGGCCACCACCGCGGCGAGCACGCCCACCGTCCCGCGCTCGATCACCGCGAACGCCACCGCGGTCAGGGCCACCGTCGCGGCGATCTGACCGGGCAGGTCCAGCGGCGTACGGCGGCGCTCGAAGCGCGGTGCCCGCAGCAGCAGCGCGAGGGCGAGCAGGCCGAACGGCACGTTGATGAAGAAGATCCCGCGCCAGTCCCAGGCGGTGGTCAGCGCACCTCCCGCGACCGGTCCGAACGCGGTGGCCGCCGACCCGCCCGCCGCCCAGGCCGCGACGGCGCGGGCCCGCCTGGCGGGATCGGGGAAGGCGCGGCGCACCAGCGCGAGCGAGGCCGGGAGCACGATCGCGGCCCCGATGCCCTGCAGGACCCGCGCGCCGGTCAGCGTGGCGAGGTCGGGGGCCAGACCGCAGGCCACGGACGCCGCGGTGAACAGCGCGACACCGATCCCGTACGCCTTCGTCGCGCCGATCCGGTCCGCGAAGGCGCCGGTCGAGAGCATCAGCGCGGCCAGGGCCAGGGTGTACGAGTCCACCACCCACTGGAGCCCTGTCATGCCGGCGCCCAGCGAGTCGGCCATCGACGGCAGGGCCACATTGACGACCGACACGTCGAGGGTGATCAGAAAGAAGCCGAGCAGGGCGGCGAGCAAGGTGAGCGCGGGTGAGTGGGCGCGCTCGGGGCTTGCCGCCGTGGGCAGTTGGGCCCCGGTCCGGGGGTTCTGGTCTGCGGTCTGGAGAGCCATGCCCCTACCTTGGCGATCTACCGGGGCGTATAGTAGTGGCTTGATTGCCATAGATCCGGAGGTTCTGGCCATGACGGAGAGCGACGCGGCTCGGGGCGCGGGTATCCCGGGGTTTCCGGGGGCTTCTGTTCGTCGCCCCCACCGCATCGTCGTCATCGCCCCCTCACCTGTCTCGATGTTCAATCTGGCGATCCCCGAGATGCTCTTCGAGAAGGTCGAGATCGACGGCGTGCCCGGATACGAGGTGGTGGTCTGCACCCCCGAGCCCGGCCCGATCACCACCACCGGCGGCCTCACCCTGGAGGTGCCGCTCGGCCTGGAGGCCCTGCGAGGCGCCGACACCGTGCTCATCGCCGGCACCGGCCACCGCTATCTGCCCGACCCCCGCACCGTCGATGCGGTACGCGAGGCCGCGACCCAGGGCCTGCGCATCGCCTCGATCTGCAGCGGCGCCTTCGTGCTCGCCGAGGCCGGACTGCTCGACGGTCGCTCGGCGACCACGTACTGGCAGCTCACCCAGGAGCTGCGGCTGCGCTATCCCGCGCTCGACGTCCAGGGCGACGTGCTCTACGTGCAGGACGGCCAGGTCATGACCTCGTCCGGCTACGCGGCCGGGATCGACCTGTGTCTGCACATGATCCGTACCGACTACGGGGCGGCCGCGGCCAACACCGTCGCCCGGCTCGCGCTGGTCGCGCCGGTGCGGCCGGGCGGGCAGACCCAGTTCACCCAGACCCCGCTGCCGCCCGAGCGCGGCACCGCCTGCGCGGACACCCGCGGCTGGGCGATGCGCCACCTCGACGAGCCGCTCACCCTGACCGACCTGGCCCGGCACGCGGGCATCAGCGTGCGCACCCTCACCCGCCGCTTCCACGCCGAGTCGGGCATGAGCCCGCTCCAGTGGCTCCTGCACCAGCGCATCGAGCGCGCCAAGGAACTCCTGGAGACGACCACGCTCCCGATGGACCGGGTGGCCCGCGCCTGCGGCCTCGGCACGGCGGATTCCCTGCGCCAGCACGTGGTCCGCAGGACCGGTCTGACCCCGAGCGGGTACCGGGCGCAGTTCAGTCGGCTCGCCACCGCCTGACCAGGGAATGAACCGGTCCGGTTCAACGTTCACCTATCCGACCGGACGCCCCCTGACCTGGAGAACACCATGCGCGTCGAGATCTGGAGCGACATCGCCTGCCCCTGGTGCTACATCGGCAAGAAGCGCTTCGAGGACGGGCTCGCCGCCTTCGCGCACCGCGACGACGTCGAGATCGTGCACCGCTCCTTCGAGCTCGACCCGAACCGGGCCAAGGGCGACACCGCACCGGTGATCGACATGCTCGCCAAGAAGTACGGCCGCACCCTCGACGAGGCCCGCGCCATGGAGGAGAACGTCGCGTCCAACGCGCACGCCGAGGGCCTCGGCTACCGCACCGAGGGCCGCGACCACGGCAGCACCTTCGACATCCACCGCCTCCTGCACCTCGCGAAGGCCCGCGGCAAGCAGGACGAACTTCTCTCCCTCGCCTACCGCGCCAACTTCGCCGAGGAGCGCTCCGTCTTCGATCCGGAGGTGCTCGTCGCGCTCGCCGTCGAGGCCGGACTCGACGAGACCGAGGCCCGCGCGGTGCTCGCCGACGAGAACGCCTACGCCGACGACGTACGCGCCGACGAGCGCGAGGCGGCCGAACTCGGCGCCACCGGCGTGCCGTTCTTCGTCCTCGACCGCAAGTACGGCGTCTCCGGCGGCCAGCCCGCCGAGGTGTTCACGCAGGCGCTGCAGCAGGCGTGGGGCGAGCGTTCGCCGCTCAAGGTGATCGACCAGGGCGACGCGGACGCGTGCGGTCCCGACGGATGTGCGGTGCCGCAGGGCTGAGTTCGCCCGCGTGACGCGGCGGTTGTCCGGCGCCACAGGCCCGAGCACTCCGACAGACGCGCTGCTCAGAGCCCACGTATAAGCATCGCTAAGGGCGACCGTGTACATCTCCGCAATGGACGGGGAGTTGGTCACGTACCAGCATGGCTCCCATGGACACCATGGAGCGACTGGGAGGCGACGCCTTCGCGCCGCAGACGACGTATCTGAACAGTGCGAGCACCGGGCTGATCCCGGCCGCGGGGGTCGCCGCGATGCACGAGGGCGTACAGGCCACCGCGGCCGGCCGCCCGCTGGACCACTTCCGTGACGTCGAGGCCGCGCGGGCCGCGTTCGCGCGGCTCGCCGGCGTCCCCGCGCGGCAGGTCGCCACGGGCGCCTCCGTAGCGGTGTACGCGGGACTGATCGCGGCCTCGCTGCCCGAAGGGGCCGAAGTCCTGCTCGCCGAGGACGACTTCAGCTCGCTCGTGAACCCGTTCCACAGCCGCCCGGGCCTCAAGGTGCGCATGGTCGCCCTGGAGGAACTGGCGGACAGCGTCCGTCCCGGTACCGACCTGGTCGCCTTCAGCCAGGTCCAGTCGGCCGACGGCCGGATCGCCGCGGTCGACGCGGTACGGGAAGCGGCCCGCGCCCACGGCGCCCGCACCCTCGTCGACGCCTCGCAGTCCGCGGGCTGGCTGCCGCTGCCCAAGGCGGACTTCCTCGTCGCCGTCGGCTTCAAGTGGCTGATGGGCCCGCGCGGGATCACCTATCTCGTGGTCCCCGAGGACCTCGGCGGCCTCACTCCGCTGCTCGCGGGCTGGGTGGCCGGCGAGCAGCCCTGGGACAGCTGCTACGGCCCCGTGGCCGAACTCGCCCACTCCGCACGGCGCTTCGACATCAGCCCGAGCCTCTACTCGTACGCGGGAGCCGTGGCCGGCTTCGAACTGCTCGACCACCTCGGCATCCCGGCGGTCCGCGCCCACGACGCGGCCCTCGCCGACCGCTTCCGCGCGGGCCTGGCCGAACTCGGGCACACCCCCATCGAGGCGCCCGGCTCGGCCATCGTGTCCGTACCGGGGCTCGGCGCGCGCCAGCCGCAGCTCAGCGCGGCGGGCATCGAAGTCTCCGACCGCGCGGGCAACTTGAGGGCCTCCTTCCACCTCTACAACTCCTCCGACGACGTCGACCGGCTCCTGCACAGCTTGGCGTAGCCCCTTTCCGCCGCACCCTGGCGTCCATTCCCCCCAGGCGCTACGAATGCCTAGTGGCCCGTCGCCACCTTCCCGCCTGCCGGACGCCGCCTGGCCGCCCCCGCGGGGCGACGACGGGAAGGGTGACGACGGGCCCCAGGAGGCGGTGCCGGTGGAGACCAGTCAGGCGGCGAGCGATGCCGAACTGCACCGGCGCCTGGTGTACGGGGACGAGTCCGCCCTGGCCGCGGCGTACGACGTCTACGGCGGACTCGTCCGCCGGATCGCCCTGCGCGTGGCGCATGCGCCGGGCGCCGCCGACGACGTGGCACAGGAGGGGTTCGCGCACCTGTGGTCCCGTCCGTACCCCTACGATCCGCAGCGCGGCACCCTGCGCACCTGGCTGTCGATGCTCGCCCACCGCCGCTCCGTCGACTGGGTGCGCGCCGAGGAGCGCCACCGCAAGGCCGCGCACACCGACGAGGCGGCGCTGCACGCCATCCCCGCGCCCGGGCCGGGGCCCGACGAGGCGGTCGTCGACATGGAGCGTGCGCTGCTGCTCCACTCCGCGCTCGCCGAACTCCCGCTGCCGCAGCGCCAGGCCGTGCATCTGGCGTACTTCGCCGGGCACAGCTACCGCCAGGTGGCGGCCGAACTCGGCATACCCGAAGGCACCGCGAAGACCCGGCTGCGCACCGCGTTACGCCGGCTCGCCGCGACCCTCGCCGAACCGCAGGACACGGCAGTGGATCGGGTGCGTGACGTGGCAGAGGAGCCGGTGCGTGACGTGAGCAAAGAAGCGGGTGCGTGAAGTGAGCACGGAAAGAGAAGGGCACACGATGGGCTCCGACCACGAAGGCGTAAGGGAACTGCTGGGCGCATGGGCCCTGGGCGCGGTGCTGCCCACCGACGAGCCCCGCCTTCTCGGCCATCTCGCCGAGTGCGAATGGTGCGCGGGGGAGGCGGGCCGGCTGCGCGACACCGTCCGGCTGCTCGACGGCGGTGACGCGGCACTGGCCTACGAGCGCATCGACCGGGCCGCGACCGGTGAGACGGCCGCGTACGAGGACGGCGGTCAGGAGGTACGAGGACGCCTGCTCGCCTCCGTACTGGCGCAGCGCCCCGCGGCGCCGAGCACGGCCGGTCATGCCGCGCCGTATGCCGCCGCCGTGGCCGGACTGCAGGCGCTGCTGCGGGAGTTGGGGGAACAGGGGCCGTGGAGCACCCCGGTCGTGCACGACTGGGACGTGCACGCCACGGTCGCGCATCTCCTCGCCGCCGACGAATCCCTGGCGCTGCGGCTCGGGCTCCCCGGCCGCGCGCCGCGCGGCGCGCCTGCGCGGGGCCTCTCCTGGCGCGAGCTCTGGGCGCACCGCACGGCCGAGGTGATCGCACACGAGCGGACGCACAGCCCGGCACAGACCATCGCGGCCTGGCGCGAACAGTCCGCCGCGCTGCTCGGTGCCCCGCAGGCCACCGACCCCGAACTCGCCGCCCAGGCCACGACCTTGCTGGGGGTGCGGCTTCCGATCGCCGACCACTACGTGGTGCGCGGCTTCGAGACCTGGATCCACACGGACGACATCGGCCGCGCGCTCGGCCGTCCGGTGCCCACCCCGCCCGACCCGCTCCTGTGGCGCATGGTCCGGCTCGGGGTGCGCATCCTCGACCTCGCGCTCGCGGACGACTCCGTATCCGTCCTGCTCACGGTGGCCGGGCACGGCTCCGACGGGGAGTGGGTGCTCGGCTCGGAGGACGAGCCGGTGGCGGCCGAACTCGTCCTGGATCCGGTCGACTTCTGCCTGCTCCTGGCCGGCCGCTACGACCCGGGCGAGGTCCCCCGCGGCCTCGCAGGAGACGAGCGGGCGGCACGCTCCGTACTGGAACGTGCCGCCCGGATCGCCTGGCTCTAGCGGGATTCAGCGCACGGGGGTGAAGTCCCGCGCCCCGATGAACTCCGGCCGCCGGATCGGCGCCGCGAACGGCTCCTCGGCCGCGTTCTCCACGCTGTTGAACACGATGAAGACGTTCGAGCGCGGGTACGGCGTGATGTTGTCGCCCGAGCCGTGCATCGCGTTGCAGTCGAACCACGTCGCCGAACCGGCCTTGCCCGTGAACAGCCGGATCCCGTGCCGGTCCGCCAGCTGGGTCAGGGCCTCGTCCGAGGGCGTGCCCGCGTCCTGCATCTGCAGCGACTTCTTGTAGTTGTCCTTGGGCGTCTCACCCGCGCAGCCCAGGAACGTCTTGTGCGAGCCGGGCATGATCATGAGCCCGCCGTTGGTGTCGTAGTTCTCGGTCAGCGCGATCGAGACCGACACGGTCCGCATGTTCGGCAGCCCGTCCTCGGCGTGCCAGGTCTCGAAGTCCGAGTGCCAGTAGAACCCGCTGGCCCCGAAGCCCGGCTTCACGTTGATCCGCGACTGGTGGACGTACACGTCCGAGCCGAGGATCTGCCGCGCCCGTCCGACGACCCGCTCGTCGCGGACGAGCCGCGCGAACACCTCGCTGATCTTGTGCACCTCGAAGACCGAGCGGATCGACCCCGACTTCGGCTCGACGATCGAACGCTCGTCGGCACGGATCGCCGGATCGGTGACGAGACGCTCCAACTCGCCCGAGTACACGCCCACTTCATCCGGCGTGATCAGCTGCTCGATCGCGTGGAACCCGTCCCGCTCGAACCCTCCCAGCTCCGACGGCGACATCGGCCCCGGCGCCCCCGGCGGAGACCACACGACAGGGTCCTTCCGCTCGGTGAGCACCTCGTTGGTGGCGCGGGTCGGGTACAGGTCGGTGCGTTCGGGTGCGGTGGTCATGGTGGTGCCTTCCATTCCTCTCGTACGGTCCTGTGGTTGCCGTGCGGCTCGGACGGGGGCCGCCTGCGCGGCTCAGACGGGGTCGGGCTCCGTCAGAAGCGGGTAGACCCCGTTCTCGTCGTGGTCCTCGCGGCCGGTGACCGGCGGGTTGAAGACGCACAGGCAGCGGAAGTCCTTCTTGATCCGCATGGTGTGCCTCTCGTGCCCGTCGAGCAGGTACATCACACCGGGCGTGATGGTGTGCTTCTCGCCGGTCTCGTCATTGGTCAGTTCGGCCTCGCCCTCGGTGCAGACGACGGCCTCGATGTGGTTCGCGTACCACATGGACGTGGTCGTACCGGCATACAGCACGGTCTCGTGCAGCGAGAAGCCCACGCGCTCCTTGGCGAGCACGATGCGCTTGGACTCCCAGGTGCCGGACGCGGCCTTCACATGCCGGTCGGTGTCTTCGATCTCCTGGAACGAGCGGACGATCACGGTGAATTGCTTCCTTCGGTTGTACGGATACGGGTGCGGGTGCCGAGGCGGTCAGACCGTCTCGCGGATGGCGCGGGCCAGGATGCGCAGGCCCTCGTCCAGTTCCTCCGGCGTGATGGTGAGCGCCGGAAGCAGCTTGACGACCTCGCTCTCCGGGCCCGAGGTCTCCACCAGGAGCCCCAGGTCGAAGGCGCGGCGGGCGATCTTCGACGCGTGGTCGGGGGTGGTCATCTCCAGGCCCCAGACCAGACCGCGGCCCCGGTACTCCCGTGTGGCGTCGGGGTGTTCGGCGCGGATCGCCTTCATGGCCTGCTCGACCTGCTCACCGCGGGCGAGGGTCTGCTTCTCCATCTCGCCGTCCGCCCAGTACGCGCTGAGCGCGGCGGCGGCGGTGACGAACGCCGGGTTGTTGCCGCGGAAGGTGCCGTTGTGCTCGCCCGGCTCCCAGACGTCGAGCTCCGGCTTGAACAGGCAGAGCGACATCGGCAGGCCGTAACCGCTGATGGACTTCGAGACCGTGACGATGTCCGGCACGATGCCGGCTTCCTCGAAGGAGAAGAAGCCGCCGGTGCGGCCGCAGCCCATCTGGATGTCGTCGACGATCAGGAGCATGTCCCAGCGCTTGCAGACATCGGCGAGCTTGCGCAGCCACTCGGTGCGCGCGACATTGATGCCGCCCTCGCCCTGCACGGTCTCCACGATCACCGCGGCGGGCTGGTTCAGGCCCGAGCCGGAGTCCTCCAGGAGCCGCTCGAACCAGATGAAGTCCGGGGTGCGGCCGTCGAGGTAGTTGTCGAAGGGCATCGGGGTGCCGTGCACCAGCGGGATGCCGGCGCCGGCCCGCTTGAAGGCGTTGCCGGTCACGGCGAGCGAGCCGAGGGACATCCCGTGGAAGGCGTTCGTGAACGACACGATCGACTCACGGCCCTTGACCTTGCGGGCCAGCTTCAGCGCGGACTCGACCGCGTTGGTGCCCGTCGGGCCCGGGAACATGACCTTGTACGGCAGGTCGCGCGGCCGCAGGATCGTCTCCTGGAAGGTCTCGAGGAACGCGCGCTTGGCCGTGGTCGACATGTCGAGACCGTGGACGACGCCGTCGCGCTCCAGGTAGTCGATCAGCGCGCGTTTGAGGACCGGGTTGTTGTGCCCGTAGTTGAGTGACCCGGCACCGGCGAAGAAGTCGAGGTACTCGTGGCCGTCCTCGTCGTACATCTTGCTGCCCTGAGCACGGTCGAAAACGGTGGGCCAGCCACGGCAGTAGCTGCGCACCTCGGACTCGAGGGTCTCGAACACGGAAAGGTCGGGCTGAGTGATGGTCACAGGGACTCCTTGGTCGTCAGCGTGGTCAGGGGGCTGATGCGGTAGAGCACTTCGGGATCGTGGGCGCTGCCGTCGGGGAACTCCTCGGCGCGGAAAAGGACTTCGCGCTCGACGGAGGCGCCATGACGCTCGGCGAACGAGGTGAACAGGCGCTCGGAGGCGGTGTTCCCGGGCGTGATCGTGGTCTCGACGGAGGTCACGTCGTATACGTCGACGACCCGGCGGGCGAGTCCGTCGAGCAGCGTCGCGGCGAGCCCGCGGCCCCGGTGGGCCGCGTCCACGGCCACCTGCCACACCAGCAAGGTGTGCGGGCGCTCGGGTCGTATGTACGCGGTGATGAAGCCGACCGGTTCCCCCTGCCCGTCCCGCGCCACCACCGACGTGCCGGAGAAGTCACGGCACCACAGCAGATAGCTGTACGACGAGTTCAGATCGAGCGTCTTCGAGTCACGGGCGATACGCCACAGTGCTGCCCCGTCCTTCACGCCAGGGCTGTCGAGCCGGAATTCCTGTGCAGTGGTCATGCGGATTGAATTTACCGAGAGGAAATCGAAATCGCATGGGGCTTGGGGGTTACATCAGGAGCTCGGATCTGTTATCCGCGCGGGCGAGGCTCGACATGTTTGGGCGATTTTGTGCGGGATTTACCGCGTGAATCGGACTCGGTGTGGAGTCGGTCACAGGGCCTGGATGTACACGAAATCTTTGTGTTTAGGCCCCGGAAAACCGGGCAGAAGTAAAACGGGAAGCTGCACGTTAATGCGCTTCCCGTTTTCATGAATTCTTTATGGAATTAGGAGTTCGCCTGGGTGTTTAAAGCTGCCGCATTTCAGGAGGACCGGATCTTTCGGACGGCATCCCCGAGCGCCGCGAGAGCCCGCTCCACCACGTCGGTACGGGCGTCGGGACCGTAGTGGTTCACGCGGATCATCTCGTGCGCCAGCGCCCCGCCGCCGGCCGCGACCGGCAGCGTGGCATCGGCGGCGAGCGCCGCGGCGACGACGGCGGAGGCGTCGACGCCCTCGGGCGTCCGCAGCGTCGTGGCCACCGGAGCGGCGTCCTTCGCGTCCCGCACGTACGGCGCGAGACCCGCGGCCTGTGCGCCCGCACGCGTGGCATGCGCGGCCTCGGCGTGCCGGGCCATCAGCGCGTCAAGCCCCTCCGCCTCGATCCGGTCCACGCACGCACCGAGCGCCAGCATCTCCAGCTGCGCGGGCGCGTGCAGGAGCGCCTTGCGGCCGCCGTCGACCCAGCGCTCCTTCCAGTCGAGCAGCGACAGGTAGGAGCGGCGCGGCGCCCGAGGGTTGTCCGCGAACCGCTTCCACGCCCGCTCGCTCACCGACACCGCCGAGACACCCGCCGGACCGCCCATGGCCTTCTGCGCCCCGATGACGCACAGGTCGACGCCCCACGCGTCGGGCAGCAGCGGCTCCGCGCCCACCGAGGCCACGGCGTCCAGATAGAAGAGCGCGCCGTGCTCCCGTACGACCGCGCCGATCTCCGTGACCGGGTTGGTGTTGCCGGTCGCGGCCTCCGCGTGCACCAGCGAGACGAAGTCGATGTCGGGGCGCGCGGTGAGAGCCTCGCGGATCTGCTCGGCGGTGACCGCCGTGTGGAAGGGCACCGCCAGGTCGATCACCTCGGCGCCGCAGTCCCGCAGCCAGTTGCCGAAGGTCTGCCCGTACGGGCCCGTGATCACGTTCAGGGCGACGGTGCCGGGCTGCGCGGCCGAACGGATACAGCTCTCCAGCGGCAGCAGCGCCTCGCCCTGCATGATCACCACGTCCTGCTCGGTGCTCAGCAGGCGCGCCACCCGGTCCTCGACCGCGGCGAATTCGGCAGCGCTCATCGGGGACAGGTCGAGGAAGGGGTGCAGGTCGCGCGTCATGGTCGTGCTCTCCGGGGGTGGGCTCAGGTGTGCGTGGTGGATGCAACGGGATGCGTGTCCGAGCGTACCGAGTGCCCTCTACGCTGCCGTACATGAGCGATCAGGGCACGGTGCTGCGGGTGAAGGGACGGGTCCTCGCCGGGCCCGAGGACGTACGCGACGAGCTGTGGGTGATCGACGGGCGGATCTCGTACGGGCGTCCCGCCGGCGCCCGGGACGTGACGACCGTCGAGGGCTGGGCGCTGCCCGGTCTCGTGGACGCGCACTGCCATGTCGGACTCGACACCCACGGCCCCGTGCCCGACGAGGTCGCCGAGAAGCAGGCGCTCACCGACCGCGACGCCGGCACCCTGCTCATCCGCGATGCGGGCTCGCCCTCCGACACCCGCTGGATCGACGAGCGCGAGGATCTGCCGAAGATCATCAGGGCCGGGCGGCATATCGCCCGCACCCGCCGCTACATCCGCAATTTCGCCCACGAGATCGAGCCCGATGACCTGGTCGCGTACGTCGCCCAGGAGGCGCGGCGAGGCGACGGCTGGGTCAAGCTCGTCGGCGACTGGCTTGACCGCTCCTCGGGCGACCTCGGGGCCTGCTGGCCGCGCGAGGCCGTGACCGCGGCGATCGCCGAGGCGCACCGGCTCGGCGCGCGCGTCACCGCCCACTGCTTCGCCGAGGACTCCCTCGTGGACCTCGTGGAGGCGGGCATCGACTGCATCGAGCACGCGACCGGACTGACCGAGGAGACGATCCCGCTGTTCGCCGAGCGAGGTGTGGCCATCGTGCCCACGCTCGTGAACATCGCGACGTTCCCGAAACTGGCCGAGCAGGGCGACGCCAAGTTCCCCATCTGGGCCGACCACATGCGGCGCCTGTACGAGCGCCGTTACGACACCGTGCGGGCCGCCTACGACGCGGGTATCCCGGTGTTCGTCGGCACCGACGCGGGCGGGGCCCTTGCGCACGGCCTGGCCGGCGCCGAGGTCGGTGAGTTCGTGACCGCGGGCATCCCGGCGGTCGAGGCGGTGTCCGCGGCGACCTGGGGTGCGCGTGCGTGGCTCGGGCGCCCGGGGCTCGAGGAGGGCGCTCCCGCGGACCTGGTGGTCTACGAGACGGATCCGCGGGCGGACGTACGGGTGTTGGGGGCGCCGCGGCGGGTCGTGCTGAACGGGGCCGTGGTGGGCTGAGCGGTCGCGGTCGCTCTGGTTCGGGCCGTGAACGCGCTGTCCCGGACCACCGGTGCGGACAGGGACGCCGAGGTTCAGGCCGTGAACGCGCCGTCCCGCATCACCGGTACGGACGCGGACGAGCCCAGCTCCACCGCCAGCTCCACATCCTGAGGGAACCCGTACTCCACGAGTTCCCGCCCTGACACCCCCGCGCGGACCGCCGCCGGGACATCCGCCGTGCCGACGAACGCGGCTCGCGCGGCCCGCGCCTCGGGGGAGAGGCCGTCGCGTGCGGCCGGTCCCTCGGGGGAGAGGCCGTCGCGTGTGGCCGGCCCCTCGGGGGAGAGGCCGTCGCGTGTGGCCGGCCCCTCGGGGGAGACCCCGTCGCGTGCGCCCAGCGCCGCGATCACCGCGCCCGCGCCGAGCAGGTCCTCGAGGGCCGGACGCAGCTCGCCGTCCGGCCAGCGCTCGCCTGACGCGATCACGCCGACAGGGCGCGCGGGCGTGCCGTATCCCTCGTCGGTCAGCCAACTGCCCACCGCCGGCGCGTTCCTGAGGCAGGCGGCCACCACCTCGACGCCTTCGGGGGCGGCCGCGGCGATCGTCGACCCGTTCGGCGACGGCAGGACGAGCCGTGGCGGCAGGTCGGCCCGGCGCAGGGTCGCGGGGGAGAGCGACCAGGGGTTCTCCTCGGACACCGCACCGCGCCCCACCGCGAGCGCGGCGTCCCGCTCCTCGGCGTACGCGGCCGCCGAGTCGTCACGCCAGGCGTACGGCAGGACGCGGGCGCCGCCCGTCACGGCCACGTCGACGGCGGTCGTGAACGACAGGACGTCGACGACCACGAGACAGGCCACCCAGGGGGCCAGCCGACGGGCCCCGGACGGCCCCCACTCGAACCGCACGCCGTATGCGTCCTGCCGGGCCCACTCGTCGTTTGTCGCGTCCATGGCGCCGATCATGCCTCAGGTTGACGCACCGTAACCAAGCGGTCGGCGTGGTCGTTTGCCCTTTCCGGTGTACGCCGGAGCGTCAACCAGCGCATTCGCTCGCGTTCGGGCGATGTGGGTGACACGGGTGACGTACGCGTCTGTACAGGCGCCCGAAATCGAATAGGCGGCCGGAAACCCCACTTTGGGGTGAACTCACGCCGCGCGTCTGTCAGTTCACTCTCCGTGCGTAAAGATTCTCGGCGTCGAGGTCGTCGACGCGGCGCATGTCCCGAAGTACCGCGTGCGTCGGCGGCTCCCTGTCTGCACCATGTTTCCCAGTGGGGGTTTCCCGTTTTGAACAGCAACACCTTCCGCATGCCCGCACGCAGAATCGCCGCGACTGCCGCGGCGACGCTGCTGGCCACCGGTCCCGTGGCCCTCGCGAGTGCCCTTCCTGCCCATGCCACGGGCGACGAGGGCAAGGCGAGTGCGGCCGTGCTCCGTACGCAGCTCGATGTCGGGCTGCTCAACAAGACCGTGCAGGTCCCGCTGAAGGCCACGCTGAACGAGGTGCAGGCGCCCAGGTCGGCGGAGAAGACCGCGTTGACGGTGAACCTCGACGGCGTGAACCAGGGCAAGCCGTTCAGCGTGCTGCGCGCGGAGGTCGCCACGGCGAAGGCCACCACGGACCGGCACAAGGCCGAGGCTTCCTCGAACGTGGCGCACGCCAAGATCCACGTACCCGGCCTTCCGCTCCTCTCCCTGATCGAGGTGGAGCAGGTCACGTCGAAGACGGTCTGCGAGGCGGGCAAGCAGCCAGTCGCCGAGTCCAACGTGCTCGGCTCGGTGACGGTGCTCGGCAAGAAGGTCACGCTCTCCGCGGGCGGGGTGACCCGGGTCGTCGTCCCGGGCGTCGGCGAGGTGAGCCTGACGCTCTCGAAGACCCACACCACGTCGAAGACGGCCGCGGCGGCCGCGCTCGAACTCAAGGTCTCCGTCAACCCGTTGAAGCTCAATGTGGCCGAGGTCGAGGGCGTGATCGCGCTGGCCGAAGCGTCCTGCACGTCGCCGGCCGGCGCTCCGAAGCCGGCCGAGTCCGAGCCGGCGAAGCCCGCGGACAAGGCCGAGGACGACGGCGTACGCGCCCAGTCGGCCGGCGAGCAGCGGCAGGACCTCGCCGAGACCGGCGGCAGCTCCAGCACGCCGTTCATCGCGGGCGGCGCGGTCCTCCTGCTCGGCCTGGGCGGCGGCGCCCTGGTCCTGGCCCGCGCGCGCAGCCGCGGCTAGGACCGGTCCCAGCCGGCCGGGGCGGGCGCCGGATCCACGCCCCGGCCGGGGCCCGGGCCGCGCCCCGCCCCCCGCCGGGCCGCGGGCCGGGGGCCCCCCCC
>NZ_JAEIMH010000093.1:0-35707 GCF_016464295.1 Streptomyces sp. N35
GCGGGGGGGGGGCGGGGCAAACCCCGCCCCCCCCGCGCCCCCCGCCGCCGCCGCGCCCCGCGGGGCGCCCGCGCCCGGCGCCCTGCGGCGCCGCCCGGTCGGCTGCGCCTCGGCGACGGGGGCCTCCCCGTCACCGGTACCGGCCGGCGGCAGCGCGGCAACGGCCGTCTCGGGCCGGGCCCTTCGCCCCGTCGGCGCCACGGGCTCGCCCGCGGGCATGCCCTGCGGCGGCACGGTCGCGCCGGGGCCCGGTGCACCCCCGGGCGCCCCCGCCGCGTGGTCGGCCGCGGGGACCCCCCCGCCGGGGCTTCGGCCGCGCTCACGTTCTGGTGGGCCTGGTTGCTCGTACGGCGCCGACGCCCCGTCCCGCCACCGCCTCCGGACACGGAGATCCCGGCCCCGTCGGACACGGAGACCCCGGCCCCGTCGGGCACCGAGATCCCGGCCCCGTCGGGCACCGAGAAGCCGTCCCCGTCGGAATCCGCGGTGTTCTGCGCGGGCACCCGCTCGGCCTCGGCCGCTTCGGCCGCCGCGCCCGCCCCCCCGCGCCGCCGGCCGGGCGCCGCGGGCGGGGGGGCCGCCGGCTCCGTGGCGCCCGCGCCGTCCGAAGGCTCCACAGGTGCGTGGCCCTGCCGGTTGTCGAGGAAGGAGTCCACGGACGACCGGCGCGCACGCCGCCGCCCGCCGGACCCGGGCACACCGGCCTGCGAAGCGGCATCGGCGGCCGTGGCGCCGGCCTGTTCGGGCAGGGCGAGTTCGCTTCCCGCGGGAGCGGCCTCGATCGTCCCGGCACCCGACCCGATCGGCACTTCGAGGACGTACGCTCCCCCACTGCCCGAAGGGCGTGGGCGCTGCCCCCAGCCGCCCGTCCCGGGCACCTCATGCGTCTGCAGCACACCACCGTGCGCCCGTACGATCCCGGCCACCAGCGGCGCGTGCACCGGATCGCCGCCCGCGTACGGCCCGCGGACCTCGATCCGTACGACATCACCGCGCTGCGCCGCCGCCACCACGATCGTGGAGTCGACATAACCCGCCGCGGGGTCGGCCGACCGCGCGTTGCCCGTCGAGTCGATCCCCGCGACATCCGCGATCAGATGCGCGAGCGCCGTGGCCAGCCGCCCGGCGTCCACCTCGGCCTCGATCGGCGGCGCGTGCACCGCGAACTGGGCCCGCCCGGGCCCGATCAGATCCACCGCACCCTCGACACCGGCGGTCACGACGCGGTCGAGCAGCGCGGGCACCTTGTGCAGGGAGTGCGAACCGTCGTCGAGGAGCTGGTAGTTCAGGACGTTGTCGACGAGGGTCGTCATCCGCGTATAGCCGGCGGCCAGGTGGTGCAGGATCTGGTTGGCCTCGGGCCAGAGCTGGCCGGCCGGATCGGCGGCGAGCCCGCCGAGCTCCCCGCGCAGCTGCTCGAGCGGTCCGCGCAGCGACTCACCGAGCACGGCGAGCAGCTGGGCATGGCGCGAGGCGAGCTGCTCGTAGCGCTCGCGCTCCCGCTCGACGAGCTGCTCGTAACGGGCGGCTTCCCGCTCCTGCAGATCCGCGTAACGCTCACGCGAGGCGGACTCCAACTCCGCGTACCGCTCCTGCTCCTGCGCCGCCAGTGCCTCGTACTTCTCCTGCGCCGAGGCCCGCTCCTGGTCGAGCTCCTCCTGGAGCGCGTCATAGGGCCGCCGGTCGGTGAACGCGAGCACCGCGCCGACCAGCTGATCCCCGTCGCGTACGGGAGCGGTGGTCAGATCGACCGCGACCGGCTTGCCGTTCTTCGCCCACAGGACCTGCCCGCGTACGCGGTGCTTGCGGCCGGAGCGCAGGGTGTCGGCGAGCGGGCTCTCCTCGTACGGGAAGGGCTCACCGTCCGGGCGCGAGTGCTGCACGAGAGCGTGCAGCTCCTTGCCGCCCAGGTCGCTCGCCCGGTACCCGAGGATCTGCGCGGCGGCCGGATTGACGAGGACGACCCGCCCCTCGGTGTCCGTACCGACCACACCCTCGGCGGCGGCGCGCAGGATCATCTCGGTCTGCCGCTGCGACCGTGCGAGCTCGGCCTCGGTGTCGACGGTGCCGGACAGATCCCGTACGACGAGCATCAACAGCTCGTCGCCCCACGCACCTTGGCTCTCGTAGGCCTGGCGTCCGTCCAGATTCGCGCTGGTCACCTCGACGGGCAGCTCACTGCCGTCGGTCCGCCGCGCGGTCATCCGCTTCGGCTTGGTCCGCCCGCGCTCGTCGGCCGCGTCGGGCCGCCGCATCGACCCCGGGATCAGCCGCGAGTCGAATGCGGGCAGGAGATCGAGCAGCCCCCGCCCCACAAGAGCCGTACCCGGCGCCTCGAACGTATCGAGCGCGATCGTGTTGGCGTTGACCACCGTGCCGTTGGCGTTGACGAGCAGCAGCGCGTCGGGCAGGGCGTCGAGTATGGCTGCGAGGCGAGCAGCGCCTCGGGATGGCCTGCTGCTCACGACGACGGGTCCTCCCTGTTACCGCACCTTGCGTGCCCCCGGACCCGGCTTTCCCCCCGGCCCGTGGCATGTCACTCAAGGGAGTCTACGGGCAGCGGTTGCGCTGGGGACGCCGGATGAGAGGGAGATCCCAGGAAGGCGCCACGGAGGAGGTGTGACTGCACACGACGAGCACCTTCACCGGACGCGCGTGACCGCTCTGCGGACGCGGGGCCACGCGGCCATGCCGGGGGCGCTCACCAGACGCGGGGGCCACCCGAGTCTGGCGAGGCCTCGGGCAGGACGGGCACGAGCTGGTTCCACCGCCCGATCTCACACCCGTTGCGCCGGTCGAACTCCGCCGTGACCTGCCGGCCACGCCAGGTCCCGGTGATCCGGGCGGTCTCGGGCCCGCCGTACTGCATCGTGCACATCGAGTCGGCGGGCACGGCCGCGAAGGGGTCGCGCCCTTCACCGGCCATCGCATCGAGCCGCTCACAGGCCTCGTCGGCCCGCGGATGACTCCCGCCCCCGCTCCCGTCAGGCAGGCAGCTGAGCTCATACGTCTCATACGGCAGCGCCGATCCGTCCCCGGACGTGATGGTCAGCACATCCGGCTGCGGCTCGGGCAGCGCATGCGCCGGCGGTTCGTCGGCGGCCGCGACGGTGGGCACGACGGCCACCGCGGCGAACGAGGCGACGGCGGAAACGGCGAGACGACGCAACAACATGGGGGCTCCAGGGGTGGGGCGGACGCCCTGTTCAACGCCTTCGGGCCCCGTACGTTGCGCACCCGCGGCAATGCTTTGCCCTGCCGCCCACGTGCCTAGTACCGTGGGGGGCGATTGGTGACAGCCCGCTCGGCTGTGTCATCATCTGCATCGCACCACGCGCTCGCGCAGGTGCGTGGAGGCGTCGCCTAGTCCGGTCTATGGCGCCGCACTGCTAATGCGGTTTGGGACTTACATCCCATCGAGGGTTCAAATCCCTCCGCCTCCGCACAAAGACTCAGGGAGTCCACGTCGTACGACGCGGACTCCCTGAGTCGTTTCCGGGGGTGTGGGCCATCCGTGCGGATCCGGCTGTTTCCGCAGGTCGCAAGGGGTGCGGTAAACGGATTTCACATGGCGGCGGCAGTCATGTAATGTTCTTCCTGTCGCCGCGAGCGGGGTGAAAGCACCGGAGCGGGACAACAGAACAAGCACTCGTAGCTTAACGGATAGAGCATCTGACTACGGATCAGAAGGTTGCAGGTTCGAATCCTGCCGAGTGCACACGGCCGAGAAGCCCCCGGAGATGATCCGGGGGCTTTTTGCGTTGCCTGTGCAGTGGTGGAGTGCGGTAACGGTGGCGGTCTACTCTTCCCGGACGATCAGCGTGGGGGGTAAGGCGTCGGGCCTCCGCGACCGTGTCGTCAGGCGCTGGGTGAGGGCGAGCGATGCGGGAGCACGCAGGATCAGCCGGCGTGGGGGCTCCATCAGGCAGGCGATGGCGACGAAGACATCGACCAGGGAGTTGGAGAGGCCGGCGGCCCCGGACAGGTCGACCACGATGTCGTCCTGCCCATGGCAGAGCAGCGTCGCAAGGTGCTGAGTGACGGTGGCTTTACGGGCTCCGGTGGCGTGGCCGTAAAGCCACACGGTGGCCGTGTCCGGGTCGATTTTGACTGGCGTGGAACCGTTGAGCGATGGCGCGTCCATGGCTACTCCGAAGGACACGCATCGTGAAGCCGGCAGGCGGAGCCGCAGGGTGTGGACGGCAAGGTCTTTGGGCGAGCGCGATGCGGAAGGGCGCGGATACAGCCGCGCAGAAATACCGCTGGCGGTGAGTCCCTCAGACTCAGCTCTGACCACCGGATGAGCATCCCGATGCGCTAACAGCGGCCGTCATCAACGGATTTGGCTCACCTTACCGCAGAACGTCCGACTTTTCGTATGGCTAAGTATTTTCGATGCGAGGCCCCAGGAGGTCGTCCCGGGGCCTTCACGTTGCCCGCCGGCGGGCGGGGCTGTGCGACCTCACCCCGTGAGGTCGATGACGACGCGTTCGCCCAGGAAGAGTCCGGTGCTGTAGTCGAGGCGCAGCGTGCGGGCGTCCGTCGGGACCTCGAAGGCCATCTGCCCGGTGCGCTGCTCGCCCGGTGCCACTTCGCCGTCCGGTGCCTGGTCCACGCCGACCACGATCGTCTGCCGGTAGGCGCGGCCGTCCTCGTCCCTTACCTCGCTCGTGAAGAACGAACTGGCCGTACGCGCCCGGTCCTTGGTGTTCTTGACGGTCAGGTCGACGACGATGAAGCGCTTGCCCGCCTCCGGGGTGGAGAACTGGTTGCCGGAGACGAACGGGTCGATGACCTTGTTGACCTTCAGTTCCCAGCCGTCGGCCGCGATCGTGTCGCCCACGCGGAAGGTCTCCTGGGACGAGGCCGTCTCGTCCTTCCGCGCGCCAGACGCCGACGACGTGACCTTCTCGGGCTTCTTCCCCTCGTCCGAGCCGACGGACACGATGAGGGCCGCGCATCCGCCGGCCACCAGGATCAGCAGACCGCCACAGCCCAGCGCGATCCACTTCCAGGGGCTCTTCTTGGGTGGCTGTGGCGGCGCGCCGTAAGGAGGTTGCCCGTACGGAGGCGGTGGCGAGGGGTGCTGCCAGCCGGGGCCGGGCTGCTGCTGACCGTTCCACGGTGGCGGTTGTTGCGGTGTGCCGGGGCCCCACTGCTGAGGGCGGCCAGGGGGCGGGTCGTTGCCGTCGGGGGGCGGCGGTGGGGAAGCGTTCATGATCACGCTTATACGGTCGCCCGGTCCGTTCGCGGCCGACCCGCCCCCGCGAGGGCCCGTCAATAGCGTCGACGGGTGTACCCGGCTGCTCCTTTCGGGCGCGGTGGTGCGGGTGCCCGGCATCGGGTGAGTGCGGTGGAGGCGGGCCGTCTCGCCCGGGAGCTTGACCCTCACGTGGCGTCATGGCGCATGGTCGGGGCGTGGAAGAGCACTTGAGCGTGGGGCGTGTGGCCGAGTTGGCCGGGGTGAGTGTGCGGACGCTGCATCACTACGACGGGATCGGGCTCGTGCGGCCGTCCGCGCGGACCGCCGCCGGGTACCGGGCGTACGCGGCGGGCGATGTGGAGCGGCTGCGGGAGGTGCTCGCGTACCGGAGGCTCGGCTTCGGGCTGAGCGAGATCGCGGATCTCGTCGACGACCCGGCCGCGGACACGGTCGCGCGCCTGCGCCGGCTGCGTGGCCTGCTCGTCGAGCAGCGTGATCGTACGGCGGCCATGGTGGCGGGCATCGACGAGGAGCTGGAGGCGCGGGCGATGGGGTTCAGGACGACGCCGGAGGAGCAACTGAGGCTGTTCGGTGCGGAGTTGTACGAGGCGATCGGGACCGCCTATCCGGCGACGCGCCGCACCGAGCCGCGGATCGCCGAGCGGATCCGGGAGGCGCTGGGGGACGCGCGGACCGTGCTGAACGTCGGGGCCGGCACCGGCTCCTACGAGCCCACGGACCGTGAGGTCACGGCGGTGGAACCGTCGGCCGTCATGCGCGCTCAGCGTCCCGCGGGTGCGGCGCCGTGTGTGGCCGCGAGTGCGGAGAGCCTTCCGTTCGAGGACCAGTCCTTCGATGCCGCGATGGCGGTCAGCACCATCCACCACTGGCCGGACCCGGTGGCGGGGCTGCGCGAGATGCGGCGGGTGGCCCGCCGGGTGGTGGTGTTCACGTACGACGCCAGTACGCCCGGCTGGCTCGACCGGTTCTGGCTCACGCGCGACTACCTGCCGGAGTTCGGCGGTCTGCTCACCGGCTGGCCCTCGATGGCCGACCTGACCGAAGCGGTCGGGGGCCGTGCGGAGCCGGTGCTGATTCCGTGGGACTGCGCGGACGGTTTCTTCGAGGCGCACTGGCGCAGGCCCGAGGCGTACCTGGAGGAGCATGTGCGGCGTGCGGTGTCGGTGTGGACGAGGGTCGGTCCCGAGGCCGAACAGCGGGCGGTGGCCCGGCTCCGCGCCGACCTCGACTCGGGTCACTGGGCCGAGCACAACCGCGATCTCGTCGCCCTCGACGCGGCCGAGCTCGGCCTCCGCCTGCTCGTGTCCTGACCCCGACGGTCTGCGCCTCCTGGTGTCCTGACCCCGACGGTCTGCGCCCCCTGGTGTCCTGACCCCGACGGTCTGCGCCCCCTGGTGTCCTGACCCCGACGGTCTGCGCCTCCTAGTGGCCTGACCTGCCGTCGCAGTCCGTAGGCCGCAGGTCCTGCCGCCGCAGCCGCGTGCCCCGGCTCTCCGCGATCCGCAGGGTGTCGCCGAGGGCCTCGGCCAGGCGCTCGGCGAGGTAGCGGAGTTCGGGGTCGTGGACGCTGTTGGTGAGCATGCCCCGGGTGTACGTCAACAGCTCGGCGCCCATGGCCAGTTGGACCGCCTCGGTCACGTCGGCCACGCGGGAGACCGGTCCGGTGTCGTCGCCGATCAGGTAACAGGGCTTGCCCTCGGGCCCGTTCCACGGAAGCAGCCGGGCCGCCTCGCCCTTCTCGTGCGGCAGCACGTCACGCCACCTCCATGCCGTGGATCCAGTACGGCCCGGGGGCGTCGATCCCGAGGGTCGCGAGGACGAGCTCACGTCGACGCCGGCGTTGTTCGTCGGCGGTCAGATAGGGGCGTACGAGAGCGGTGGCTTCTCCGGGAAGCGGATCGGTGTCGTCCAGGCCGTACGGGCTGCGGTGGGTGGGGAGCGCTGGGGCCACCATGCGCGGCGCGGCCCAACGGAGGCCTGGTGTCGGGGTGTTGGCGCCCTGGACGGCAGGGGCGCCAACACTGGGTTGCCACAGCCATGCGGCGATACGGCGGATAAGGTCGGTCATGTCGTCAGCTCCGTGGATTTGCTGGTGGCCATGCCCCCGGGCGGTTGCAGCCGTCGCGGGGGTCTTTCAGGGCCATCTCATCGCGGTCTACCGCAGTCTACTGCGGTCGCGCGGTCTACCGCAGTCTTTTAGCGTCAACCGCATGACTGCGGAACTCGATCGCACGCGCCCCATCTGGCGCCAGGTAGCCGCGACGATCACGGATCGGATCGCTGACGGCACCTACC
Source organism: Streptomyces sp. N35 (assembly GCF_016464295.1). Lineage (NCBI taxonomy): Bacteria > Bacillati > Actinomycetota > Actinomycetes > Kitasatosporales > Streptomycetaceae > Streptomyces > Streptomyces sp. N35. The sequence goes on from NZ_JAEIMH010000093.1 coordinate 7,520, forward strand.
CCGTCGGGTCGCGAGTCCCGTCCGTGGTGGAACTCTCCACCGAGTTCGGAGTGGCCGCGTCGACCGCGCAGAAGGTGCTGGCGCACCTGAAGACGGAAGGCCTCATCCGCGCGGAGGTCGGCCTCGGCTCCTTCGTCTCCGAACGCCCCGCCAAGACCGACTGACCGCTCAGCCCCCGCAGATGCCCCGGGCCTCCGCGACGAGGCCACCCGGCAACCCCGCCCCCTCGCACGCGTACGCGATCAGGACGTCCCGGTAGCCGGGGTTCGGGAGCTCGGGGGCCAGGGCGATCAGGGTCCGCAGGTCCTCAGGTGAACCGGACAGGCGCGTGCGGTACGCGGCGCCCGCCGCGCGCAGCGAGACCTCGCGCGGTGCGTGGCGCAGGCCCTCGTCGACCAGGGCGACCGCGGCGGCGAAGTCCCCTTGTTCCGCGCGTACGTCGGCGAGGTCCAAGTGGAGGGACCAGTTGGCGGGGTCCAGCGTCAGGGCCCGTTCGAACGCCGCCGCCGTCCGGTCCAGATCACCCCTCGCGCGCCAGGTGTTCGCCCGTGCCACCTCGGTCCACATGCTCCGGGCGACGGCGTCGGCCCGGTCGCACAGGGCGAAGGCCAGCTCGTAGTGCCCGCAGGCGCGGGGCAGACGGGACATGGCGGCCAGGGAATCCGGTACGGGGCTGCGCTCGGACACCACGTCGAGGGCGTGGAACCAGGGCGCGAACCGCTGCCGCATCTCGTCCGAGTCCAGGTCGTGGCCGGGGTCCAGGACGCGCAGACAGGCCTCGGCCAGCGCTTCGGCGCTCACACCGGCGAGGAAGCGTGTGTCGCCGAACCAGGGCGCGGCGCCCCAGGCCACGTCGGGCCGGGCTCCCGTGACCGAGCCCAGGGTCATCGCGGCGTCGTCCATCGCGCCGTCGAGGAAGAAGAAGTAGCCCTGCCCGAGTACGGCGCTCAAGGTGCTGTTGCCTTGGAGCGCGGACTCCAGCTCCGTGCGCCGGTCCCGCCTGAGTTCGGCGAGCGCGGCATAAGGCTCCGGGGACGCCGGAGCCGAGGCTATGGCCCGTACGAGCCACTCCACGGCGCCGGCCGGGCTTCCGCCGCAGTGCGCCAGCACACCGGCGAGGCTGACGGCGCTCGCCACCGACTGCTGCGATGACTGGTCCGGCGACTGGTCCGGCGACTGGTTCAGGGGCTGATGCGACACCGCCGGAGAATATCCAGCGCCGATGAGTTCTCGCGGCCGTCCCGGTCTCAAGTGGTGATCGATACGAAAGCGGAGGCAGGCTGTGAGGCGGGCCGCTTTCTCATCCACTGCTACGGAACAGGCGGGATCCCCATGGACAAGAAATTCACCGCAACCCTGCAGAAGAGCCCGAACAAGGGCGGCTGGACCTATGTCGTATGGCCCGAGGCGGCCGCGTACTTCGGCACCCGTGGGCTGGTGAAAGTGCGGGGCACGATCGACGGTCATCCGTTCCGTAGCTCGTTCATGGCCCTGGGTGACGGCACGCACAAGCTGCCGGTGAAGGCGGATGTGCGCAAGGCGATCGGCAAGGAGGAGGGCGACACCGTGACCGTCCGCCTCCAGGAACGCCTGGAGACCTGAACCCGGAGACCTGAACCCGGAGACCTGAACCCGGAGACCTGGAGTCCCGGAGACCCGCCCCTGACGAGCGCCGCGTTTTGCGCAGCCGTGGCCGGGGGATACCCCACGGACCTGTTCACGGGGGCTGAGCAGGTCCAAGGGGTGGGGCTCACATGCTTGAGATCGGTCTGCTGATCGGAGGTATGGCCGCGATCGTGGCGGTTCTGATCGCAGTCGTCCTGCGCCGCAACTCCCGTACGGAGAACGCCGACGGCCTCCTCATGGAGCAGTACGCGCGCGACCAGGCGCACGACGACCGGATGACCTACCGCTACACCAACGTCATCTTCGAGGTCCCCCCGAACCGCCGCGATCCCCACCGTCGCTAGAGCGCGCGCCCCTGGTTACTCTTGCGCTCTTTGTGGTGCAGGGGAGGCACGCATGAGGTTCAGGGGTGGGGCGGCGGCCGTGGTCGCCGCGGTGCTGGTGGCCGGGTTGGCGGGGTGCGGCGAATCCGGTGGTGGTGGTCGTGGAGATGCGGGCGCGGGCGACGCGAAGAGCTCAGCCGAGCCGTCCGAGCCGTCCGAGCCGTCCGCCAAGAGCTCGTCCGAACCGTCCGCCGCGGCCTCGTCGGGGTCGGCGTTCACACCCCTGCCGTCCGCTGAGCTCCAGGGCCGCTGGTGGTCGTGGGCGGCGCGCGAGCCGGCCGCGACCAATCCCGTGATGGACAAGGACGGCAGCGACTGCGAGCGCAACCAGAAGTGGGATGTCTGGTTCCTCGCCGGCAGTTTCGGCACCAAGGAGCGCCGCACCTGCACCGTCCCCGACAACGTCCAACTGGCCTTCCCGCTGGCGAATCTGATGACCCCGGACGAGCAGGACTGCGCGGTCTTCATGGAGCAGGCCAAGGGGTCGGCGCACCTGGACGGCAAGGCACTCGAAGCGCAGACTCACCCCGTGGAAGGGATCATGGTGGAAGGGGTCGCGGGCAACCCCGTCACCGACACCGACCAGACGCTGATCACCAAGGGGTGCGGGCTGTGGGTCCAACTGCCCCCGCTGAAAGCCGGATCGCACTCCTTGAAGATCCGCGGCGAGGCCGATGACCTGTCCGTCGCCGTGGACTACACGCTCAAGGTCGAGGCGGCGCAAGGATGATGCCCGCCGGCCCCGCAGGAACCACGGAGGATCCCATGCGCTACCGCTTCACGACCTACCACCCGGCCGGTGACGCCGAGGGGGAGGTCGGCGAAGGGAGTCGGCTGGGTGGGCAGCCGGGGTGGGTGGAGGGTCCGCAGTGGCCGGTGGATCCGTATGAGGATGAACTTGCGCCGTTCATGGGGCAGTTCAAGGTGCCGGCGCAGGAGGGCGGCGGGGGGAAGGACCGGATGGTCTACCTGTTCGCCATCGGGTTCAGCGGTGAGCACGCCACCGTCGTACAGCCGGGCGGCCATGTCACCGAGTCCTTCGAGGTACGGGCCTCGGCCACCGGACCCACCGAGCTGGACCGGCCCCACCTGCTCCGGGTGGCGGAGGAGGTGGACTTCGCCGAGGCCAGGCGGGAGGCCGAGCGGCGGCTGGAGCCGGTCGAAGGGGAGGACGAGGACGACTGGGAGTGGCGGCTCCAGGAGGCGGTCGAGGCGCGGCAGGAGGATGCGGAAGGCAGCATCCGGATGGACCAGCTCGGCGGGCCCGGTGTCGTACCGGTCTGGCTGCAGGACGACTGCACGCCGGGCGAGGGCTGGCAGCTGGTCGCCCAGTTCGACTCCTGCAACCTGCCGTTCGACGTCAACTTCGGTGACACCGGGGTGGGTTATCTGTTTCTCTCGCCGGATGGTGAGAAGGCGGAGTTCTTCTACCAGTGCTGCTAGCCGGCGCATGGCGTGCGTCACTTACCTGCCAGGTAATCGACCCCGCGTACCGCCGCTGCCACCATCGAGGCGTACCCACTCGGAAGCCACGAGCCGAAGCCACGAGAGCCGCAGGCACGAGAGCCGGAGGACGCCATGTCCGCGTACGTCATCGCCCGTCTGCACAAGGCAGCGAAGCTGCACCCGGACATCGCCGAGTACATCGAGCGGATTCCCGGGACCTTCGAACCGTACGGCGGGCGCTTCCTCGTGCACGTCACGCCGCACGAGGTGCTCGAGGGGAGCTGGGACGAGGACGTCGTGATGATCGGGTTCCCCGGGGTCGAGGAGGCGCGGGCCTGGTGGCAGTCGGACGCGTATCAGGAGATCGCGCCGCTGCGCTCGAGGCACCTCGACGGGGACATCATTCTCGTCCCCGGGGTTCCCGAGGGGTATGACGCGACGAAGACCGCCGCCGGGCTGCGGGAGTTCCTCAAGGGCTAGCCCCTCAAGAGCTAGCCCCTCAAGGCTGGTTCATCGAGTGCTGAGCCGGTGGGCCAGGTCCACGTAGCTCGTGACGAAGCCGTCCTCGTCGAACTCCACGTCACTGGCGAAGTCCCCCGAGCTGAAGTGCACACGGGTGCCTGCCGGGCCCGGGCCGGTGTGGGTGTACGTCTGCGGTGACGCGTGCACCGTCAGGTCCGGGACCGAGACCCAGGCCATCCGGCAGTCCTGGCTGCCCGGTGCGCGGTGCAGGTCGTGGCGCAGGACCGGCATCGCGTTGGTGAGCGGTGAGAGGCCCAGGTCGCAGTCCAGGGTGCCGGGGTCCGCCCACGGGAGCGGAACGCCGTTCGCCGTCCAGTCGCCGGAGCCGTCGTCCCGGCGCAGGTCCAAGTGCACGGTCGCGTCGGTGGTTTCGGCCGTCACCGTCAGCCGGCGGGTGATCCAGTCAGGACCCGTCTCCAGCTCGTACGAGAGCCAGTACGGGTGCGGGAGCGCGGCGAAGACGCGGCCGCGGGCCGAGAAGGAGCGCGGACCCGTCGGGGTGACCCAGGCCGTCTCGAAGCCGCCGGTCTCCGTCACCTGCCAGGTCAGGACGCGAGCCGGGCCGGGCGCCGGAGCGCGAGCCGGGTCGGGCGGCGAGAGGCGAGCCGAAGCGGACATCGGAACGCGAGCCGGGTCGGGCGGCGGGACGCGACTGTCAGTCATGGGTACCAGGATGGGGCCCATGGCGTGGTGGTGCACAGGGGTGCGGTGGAGCGGTGGGCGGCCTGCTCTCGGATGGTTCGGGGACGGGCGCGGCGAGCGCGAGAGCCCCCTTGCGTACGGGCAGGAGCTCGGGTTCGTGGCCCGGGGTGGGCGGCGGTGTCTCGGGGTGCGGCGGGGGCGGCGGCGTACGCCGTGTCCGACCGGGGCCGGCGTGTCCGCCCGGGCGGCCCGTGCGCAGTGCGAGGAGTGCGCCCGTATCGACCGGTCCTACTCCGTCGCCGCCGACACCATGACCGATGATCCGCGGCCGTATGCCGTCTATCTCGCCACCTTCGGGCCGGGGCTCGTCAAAGTGGGGATCACCGCGGACGAGCGCGGCTCGGCGCGGCTCCTGGAACAGGGCGCGGTCGCGTTCACCTGGCTCGGCCGGGGCCCGCTGATGGCGGCGCGGCGGGTGGAGGAGCTGGTGGGGGTGGCGCTGGGGGTGCCGGACCGGATTCCGTACGCGAAGAAGAGGGCGGTGCGGGCCACGCTGCCGCCGGCCGACGAGTGGGCGGCGGAGCTGGTGCGGGCCCATGCGCGGGCGGTGGGGCTCGCGGGCTGGCCCGAGTCGATGACCACGGCCGCATGTGAAGTGGTCGACCACCGTGGGGAGTTCGGCCTGGCGGGGCTCACGCAGGCCGCTTCGGTGGTACGGGAGCTCGTCGACGGGGGTGTCGTGGCGGGCCGCCTCGTCGCGGCCGCGGGTCCTGATCTGCACCTCGATACGGGCCGCGGCCTTGTCCTGGACGGGCGCCTGCTCGGCGGCTGGCGGCTCGAGGCGGTCGCGGGCGGCGAGGCTGTCCCGGGCGGCGAGGCCGTGGGCGGCGGCGCGGTGACGGTGCCGACGGTGGAGCTGGGCGGGGTGCAGGACGGGTTGTTCTGAGCCCGCCCCGAGCCCGTCCCGAGCCCGTCCCGAGCCCGTCCCGAGCCCGTCCCGAGCCCGTCCCGAGCCTGACCCCGAGCCCCGAGCCCCGAGCCCCGAGCCCGCCCCGCCCCTCAACCGTTTCTCAGGGAATTCACAGATTCGCGTCAGACAGCTCTCACAGCCCCCCGCCAAGGTCGTCACCATGGCCCCCATCAAGAGCGACACACGTACCGAACTGTTCCGGCCGGACGGCTCTCCCGTGCGGGTGCTGGTCGTGGACGACGAGGCCGCGATCACCGAGCTGCTCGCCATGGCGCTGCGCTACGAGGGCTGGGAGGTGCGCACCGCACACGACGGTGCGAGCGCCATCCAGGCCGCACGGTCGTTCCGGCCCGATGCCGTGATCCTCGACGTGATGCTGCCCGACATGCACGGGCTCACCGTCCTGGGCCGCGTCCGCGCCGACTCCCCCGACGTCCCGGTGCTCTTCCTGACTGCCAAGGACGCGGTGGAGGACCGGATCGCCGGGCTCACCGCGGGCGGCGACGACTACGTCACCAAACCGTTCAGCCTTGAGGAGGTCGTGGCCCGGCTGCGCGGTCTGATCCGCAGGTCAGGGGCGGCCGCCAAGCGGAGTGAATCCCTGCTCGCCGTAGGGGACTTGACCCTCGACGAGGACAGCCACGAGGTGACCCGCGGCGGCGAGCAGATCCAGCTCACCGCGACCGAGTTCGAGCTGCTGCGGTATCTGATGCGCAATCCGCGCCGGGTGCTCAGCAAGGCGCAGATCCTCGACCGCGTGTGGAGTTACGACTTCGGCGGCAAGGCGAACGTCGTGGAGCTCTACATCTCGTATCTGCGCAAGAAGCTCGACGCGGGACGGCCGCCGATGATCCACACGCGGCGCGGCGCCGGCTATCTGATCAAGCCCGCCGAGCCCGCCGAGCCCGCCGTCAGGCCCGCCGAGCCCGCCGTCAGGCCCGCCGAGCCCGCCGTCAAGCCCGCCGGGTCCGCCGTGGCCGCCGTCAAGCCCGCCGGGTCCGCCGCCGAGGTCCCTGTGGGAGCCGGCGCGCGATGAGACCCCCGCGGTCGTTGCGGACCCGCCTCGTCGTCTCGGCGGTCGCACTGATCGCGGTGGTCTGCGCGGTGATCGGCACGGTGACGGCGGTCGCGCTCAGGTCCTATCTGTACGAGCAGTTGGATACGCAGCTCTCCGAGCTGGCCCGGCGCGCGGGCGGACCGCCGCAGGGCGAGCACCCGGTGAACGCGCCGACGGACCCGCTCGCGTTCCTCACCCTCCCCGGACAGGACTTCGGCACGGTCGGCGCGACCGTCGAGGACGGCCGGGTGCAGCGAGCCGCGATCAGCGCGGAGAGCGCCGACGCCCGGGGCCCCGCCGAGGTCACCGACCTCACGGCGGACCAGAAGGCCGCCCTGGACGGGGTGTCCGAGGACGGCGGGCCGCACACGGTCTCGCTGCCGGGCCTCGGCGACTACCGCGTCGCGTACACCTCGGGCGGCGAACACGGCGACCTGCTCGTCGGCATGTCCACCTCCTCGGTCGACGCCACGATCAGCACCCTGGTCGTGGTCGAACTGTGCGTGGCCGGCGCAGGCCTGGTCGCCGCCACCCTCGCCGGTGCCGCCATGGTCGGTGTGGCGCTGCGCCCGCTCACCAGGGTCGCCGCCACCGCCACCCGCGTCTCCGAACTCCCGCTGCACAGCGGCGAACCCGCCCTGCACGAACGCGTCCCCGACGCCGACCCGCGCACCGAGGTCGGCCAGGTCGGCGCGGCGCTCAACCGCATGCTCGACCATGTGCACGATGCGCTGCGGGTGCGCCAGGACAGCGAGACGAGGGTGCGGCAGTTCGTCGCCGACGCCAGCCACGAGCTGCGCACCCCGCTCGCCTCGATACGGGGATACGCCGAGCTCACGCGCCGTGGCCGAGAGGACACCGGGCCCGACACCCGCCGCGCCCTCGGCCGGATCGAGTCCGAGGCGACCCGGATGACGGTCCTCGTCGAGGACCTCTTGCTGCTCGCCCGCCTCGACAGCGACAGCGGCGGCAACGGCAACGCCAGCGACAGCGGCGGCGGCGGCAACGGCAACAGCAGCGGCAGCAGACCAGGCAGACCACTCTCGTACGAGCCAACCGATCTGTCCGTACTGGTGGTTGACGCCGTAGGCGATGCCCGGGCGGCCGGCAACGCTCATGTGTGGCGCCTCGAACTGCCCGACGAGCCCGCTCTCGTACGGGCCGACCCGGCACGCCTGCACCAGGTTCTGGTGAACCTGCTGGCCAACGCCCGCACCCACACACCGGCCGGGACGGTGGTCACCGCGCGCGTCCGGCCGGGCGACCGGCTGCGTATCGAGGTCGAGGACAACGGGCCCGGGATCCCCGCCGAGTTGCTGCCCCATGTCTTCGAGCGCTTCGCCCGCGGCGACGCCTCACGCGCCCGCGCGGCGGGTACGGCCGAGGCGGGTTCGACGGGGCTCGGGCTCGCGATCGTACGGGCGGTCGTGGCCGCGCACGGCGGGAGCGTGCACGTCGAGAGCGTGCCCGGACGCACCCTCTTCGCCGTCGAGTTGCCAGGACCCGTCTCCGGGGCCATCTCCGCAGCCGATCACTCACAGCCGGAGGACAGCCTCAGCACACTGCCGTGACAGGGCACTTGGCGAGGGTCGTGGCATGCCAAGCGAATCTCGCCCGGAAACCCTGCCGGTGCGGCGGCATCTGCCCGCCGAGGTCAGGGGAACACCGGTCCTCGATGTCGTCGTCCCCGTCCACAACGAGGAGAAGGACCTCGAACCCTGCGTCCGCAGACTCCACGCCCACCTGGCGGAGACCTTCCCGTACGGCTTCAGGATCACGATCGCGGACAACGCGAGCACCGACCGTACGCCGCGGATCGCCGCGCATCTCGCCGAGTCGATCGACGAGGTGGAGAGCCAACGGCTCGACGCCAAGGGCCGCGGCCGTGCGCTGCGGGCCGTGTGGTCACGGTCCGACGCGCCGGTCCTCGCGTACATGGACGTCGACCTGTCCACGGATCTCAACGCGCTGCTCCCGCTGGTCGCCCCGCTGATCTCGGGGCACTCGGACCTGGCGATCGGCTCGCGGCTCGCGCGCAGCTCGCGGGTGGTGCGCGGGTCCAAGCGGGAGTTCATCTCGCGTACGTACAACCTGATCCTGCGCGGCTCGCTGCGGGCCCGCTTCTCCGACGCCCAGTGCGGCTTCAAGGCCATCCGGCGGGATGTGGCCGAGCGGCTGCTCCCGATGGTCGAGGACACGGGCTGGTTCTTCGACACGGAGCTGCTCGTGCTCGCCGAGCGCGCGGGCCTCAGGATCCACGAGGTGCCGGTGGACTGGGTCGACGATCCGGATTCGACCGTCCACATCCTGCGGACGGCCACCGACGACCTGCTCGGCGTATGGCGTGTGGGCCGCGCCCTCGCGGTCGGCGCGCTCCCCCTCGACCGCCTAGCACGCCCCTTCGGCGACGATCCGCGGGACCGCCAACTGTCCGGTGTACCCGGCGGATTGGCGCGCCAGCTGGTTGGCTTCTGTGCCGTGGGGGTGCTCTCCACCCTCTTCTACCTCGCGCTCTATTCCCTCTTCCGTACGGGACTCGGCCCCCAGATCGCCAACGCCGCCGCGCTCCTCGTCTCCGCGCTCGCGAATACGGCCGCCAACCGCCGGCTCACGTTCGGCGTGCGCGGCCGTGAGCGTGCGCTGCGCCATCAGGCCCAGGGACTCGTGGTGTTCGCCATCGGGCTCGCCCTGACCAGCGGCTCGCTCGCGGCGCTCGACTCGGCGGTGGGGCAGCCGACGCACACCACCGAGCTGATCGTGCTGATCGCGGCCAATGCGGCGGCGACTGTGCTGAGGTTCCTGCTTTTCCGGGTCTGGGTGTTTCCCGACCAGTCGCTGGCGGCTCGGGGAGAGCGGTCCTTGCCGGCTCGGGGAGAGCGGTCCTTGCCGGCATGGGGAGAGCGGTCCCTGTCGGCTCAGGGAGAGCGGTCCCTGCCCACCCGGGGAGACCAGTCCCCGCCCACCCGGGGGCCGAAGCCCTTTCCAGGCTATCGCCCGAGCAACGTCCCCGCCCGACCTGTGGATAACTCCATGGAGCGCCGATGACCCTCACCGTCCCGACCCCCGTGACCGCCCCGGCGCATCGCCGCCGCGACGCCTCCTTCGTCCACAGGATGTGGAGAGGGCGGCCCGACGACCCGCGCTGGGCACGGCCCGTGTTCCTCGTCCTGCTCCTCGCGGTCGCCGCGCTCTACACCTGGAACCTGAGCGCCTCGGGGTACGCCAACTCCTTCTACTCCGCCGCCGTCCAGGCCGGCAGCGAAAGCTGGAAGGCCTTCTTCTTCGGCTCATCGGACGCAGCGAACGCCATCACCGTCGACAAGCCGCCGGCCGCCTTGTGGCCGATGGCCCTGTCCGTACGGATCTTCGGCCTCGGTTCCTGGCAGATCCTCATGCCCCAGGTGCTGATGGCCGTGGCGACGGCGGCCGTCCTGTACGCGGCCGTGCGCCGGCGGTTCACGGCGGGCGCGGGGCTTGTGGCGGTCGCCGTCTTCGCGACGACGCCGGTGGCCGCGCTGATGTTCCGCTTCAACAACCCCGACGCCCTGCTCGCGTTGCTGATGACGGTCGCCGTGTACGGCGTGCTGCGGGCGCTCGAGCACGGACGCACCAAGTGGCTGGTGTGGGCGGGGGTCGCGGTCGGGTTCGCGTTCCTGGCCAAGACGCTGCAGGCCTTCGTGATCCTGCCGCCGCTCGCTCTGCTGTACGCGGTCTGCGCGCCGGTTCCGCTACGGAAGCGGCTCGGTCAACTCGCCCTGTCGACCCTCGCGTTGGTGGTCTCCGGCGGCTGGTGGGTCGCGATCGTGGAGCTGTGGCCGGCCGCTTCCCGCCCGTACATCGGCGGCTCGCAGAACAACTCCTTCCTGGAGCTGACCTTCGGCTACAACGGGCTCGGGCGGCTGAACGGCGAGGAGACCGGAAGCGTCGGTGGTGGTGGTGGCGGCGGTGGCGGTGGCGGCGGTCAGGGCGGGGGCTGGGGAGCCACGGGCATCGACCGGCTCTTCGCCTCGAACATCGGCGGTCAGATCGCCTGGCTGCTCCCCGCCGCACTGCTCCTGCTGCTCGCGGGCCTGTGGCTGACCCGGCGGGTCCCGCGCACGGACACGGCTCGCGCGGCTTTCCTGGCCTGGGGCGGGGCACTGCTGATCACCGCCGTGGTCTTCAGCTTCATGCAGGGGATCTTCCACGAGTACTACACCGTGGCCCTGGCTCCGTACATCGCCGCCCTCGTCGGCATGGGCGCTTCGGTGCTGTGGGAGGAGCGCGGCCGGCTGTGGTCCTGCGCGGCGCTGGCGGTGACGGTGGCGGGGACGGCCTGGTGGTCGTACGTGCTGCTCGGCCGTTCCGCGGACTATGTGCCGTGGCTGCGGTGGGCCGTGCTGTTCGCGGGTGTACTGGGAGCGGCCGCCGTGCTGGCCGCGGCTCGCCTCGGACGCCAAGTGGCGCTCGCGGCCGCGGGGTTGGGCCTGTTCGCGGGCCTTGCCGGGCCGGTCGCGTACACCTGGACGACGCTCGCCGAGGGCCACAGCGGTTCGATCGTGACAGCGGGACCGACGGTGTCCGGCGGGCGGGGCGGGCCTGGAGGCGGGGGCCCTGGTGGCGGTCCCGCGGGCGGTGGTCAAGGCGGGATGCAGCCGCCTGGGCGGCAGGGCGACGGACAGCAGGGTCTCCCTCAGCAGGGCAACAGCCAGCAGGGCACCCCTCAACAGGACGGACAGCAGGGCAACAGCCGGACCCAGCCCGGCGGTATGCCGGACGGCGGCGCCCCGGGCGAAGGCGGGCCGGGCGGCGGCATGGGCGGCGGCATGGGCGGCCTCCTCAACGGCGCGAACGTCGATGCCGAGACCAGGGCCGCGCTCCTCGAGAACGCCGACGACTACACCTGGGTCGCCGCCGCCGTCGGCTCCCAGAACCAGGCGAGCTACCAGCTCGCCACGGAGCAGCCCGTGATGTCCATCGGCGGCTTCAACGGCAGCGACCCGTCCCCGACGCTCGCCCAGTTCAAGCGGTACGTGGCGGACGGGAAGATCCACTACTTCGTGGGCGGAGGCATGGGTGGCGGAGGCACGGACGGCGGCGGAACGGGCGGCGGAAACGGCACCGCGTCCCAGATCTCCGAGTGGGTCCAGGACAACTTCGAGCAGGTCACAGTGGGGGACAGCACCCTGTACGACCTGACCGAGGCGAAGGGCTAGCCCCGTCCGACGCAAACTCACTGTACACCGTACAAGAAGTCCTTGTACGGTGTACGGGACCGTTTCCCGTACACCGCACAAGGAGTCCTGCCCCATGACGGCCCCGACCGCCGACCAACCCTCCGGAGCCGGAGCCATCACCGGAGGCCACCCGCAGCGCTGGCTGATCCTCGGCGTCATCTGCCTGGCCCAGCTCACCGTGCTGCTCGACAACACCGTCCTGAGCGTGGCGATCCCCTCGCTCACCACGGAGCTCGACGCGTCCACCGCCGACATCCAGTGGATGATCAACGCGTACTCGCTCGTCCAGTCCGGCCTGCTCCTCACGGCCGGCAACATGGCCGACCGCTACGGCCGCAAGAAGCTGCTCGCCCTCGGACTCGCGCTGTTCGGCATCGGCTCGCTCTGGGCCGGACTCGCGGACTCCAGCGGCCAGTTGATCGCCGCCCGCGCCGGCATGGGCATCGGCGGCGCGCTGCTCATGACCACCACGCTCGCCGTCGTGATGCAGATCTTCGACGAGAGCGAGCGCGTCAAGGCCATCGCCCTGTGGGCCACGGTCGGCTCGCTCGGCTTCGTCTGCGGCCCGCTCGTCGGCGGGTTCATCCTGGAGCACTACTGGTGGGGCGCGATCTTCCTGATCAACATCCCCGTCGCGCTCATCGGCCTCGTGGCCGTGATCAAGCTGGTGCCCGAGTCCAAGAACCCGCAGGGCGACAAGCCCGACCTCATGGGCGCGCTGCTCTCCACCATCGGTATGTCCTCGGTGGTCTTCGCGATCATCTCCGGGCCCGAGCACGGCTGGTTCTCCGCACAGGTCGGGGTCTCCGCCCTGGTGGGTGTGGTGTTCCTCGGTGCCTTCGCGCTGTACGAGCTGCGCATCCCGTATCCGATGCTGGACATGCACTTCTTCCAGAACCCGAAGTTCATCGGCGCGGTCTCCGGCTCGCTGCTCGTCGTCTTCGGCATGGGCGGTTCGCTCTTCCTGCTGACCCAGCACCTCCAATTCGTCCTCGGATACGAGCCGTTGGAGGCCGGTCTGCGGATGGCGCCGCTCGCGCTGACCGTGGTGGTCCTGAACGTCACCGGCATCGGGCCGAAGTTCCTGATGAAGCTGGGCGTGCCGAAGACCGTGCTGCTCGGCATGACCGTGGTCGCCCTCGGCCTCGCCTCCATCGCGATCCTCGGCGGCGGCACCGACGGCAGCTACTGGGGCATGCTGCTCGGCCTGTTCCTGTTCGGCCTCGGTCTCGCGGTCGCCCAGCCCGCCATGGCCAACGCGATCATGAGCGCCATCCCGGCCGAGAAGGCGGGTGTGGGCGCGGGCATCAACGGCACCCTCGCCGAGTTCGGCAACGGTCTCGGTGTGGCCGTACTCGGCGCGGTGCTCAACGCCCGCTTCGCGGCGCTCGTCGCCGTCACCGCCAGCTCGCTGCCGGCCGCGCTCGCGGCCGCCCAGGCCGCGGGCGGGCGGGCCGAGAGCCAGGGCGGCTTCGCCACCCGTCTGCAGACCAGCCAGTTGGTCGGCGCCATCGCGGTGTTCCTCGGCGGTCTGCTCGCGGCGGCGCTGCTGCGCCGGGCCGAGCTGGCGGGCGGCGGCCCGGCGGGGCCGGCTCAGGCCGGCCCCCTGGACAAGGCCGACGCGGACAAGGCCGACGACGGTGCGGCTCAGGCAGGCTAAGTAGCATCGAGTGCGGCGGACCGGACCGGGCTGTTCCGGTACGGTCCGCCGCACCCACCCTCGTAACGGACAAGAAGGTGCGTCATGGTCAGGGCAGCCGAGCGGGCCAAGCACCCTGCGACCTCCAGCATCTGGCTGGACAGCGAGAAGGCCGGACGGCGCCGTAAGCCGGACCAGCCGGACGGGCTCGACCGCGACAAGATCGTGGAGACGTCGATCCGGATGCTGGACGCGGAGGGACTGTCCAAGTTCTCGATGCGCAAGCTGGCCGCGGAGCTGAACGTGACCGCGATGTCCGTCTACTGGTACGTGGACACCAAGGACGACATCCTCGAACTCGCCCTGGACGCCGCCTTCAGGGAGGTGGAGCTGCCCGATCCGGACCGGGCCGTGAGCTGGCGGGACGATCTGCGGGCGCTCGCCGAGTCCTACCGGTCCATGCTGGTGGGGCACACCTGGGCCGCCGCGATCCTCAACACGTATCTCAACATCGGACCGAACGCGCTCCAGGTCGCACGGTCCATCCAGGACATCGCGATCGCGACGGGACTGCCGCCCGCGGGGCAGGCGGGTGCGATCACCGCGGTCTTCCAGTTCGTGTACGGCTTCAGTACGACGATGGGGAACTTCCAGCGCAGATGCGACGAGTCCGGGGTCACCCAGGACGAGTACTACGCGCAGGCCATGGCCGCCTTCCAGAAGGACCCGGAACTCGTGGCCACCATGGAGCGCTCCAAGCCGATCATCGAGGCGCGGGGCGGTGCCACGGTCGCGGAGATGTGGACGCGGGACTTCGCGTTCGGGCTCGATGTGCTGATCACGGGGATCGAGGCGATGGTGGCGCGCGCCGAGGCGTGACGATCAGATCCCGCGCGCCGAAGCGTGACGATCAGGTCCCGCGCCGAAGCGTGACGATCAGGTCCCGCGCCGAGAAGTCCGCGGCCCGACAGCCGCTACGCGAGCCGCGCCGGGAATCCACCAGTGGCCACCGGCCCCCACCGCTCCGGCGTGACCCGGATGATCGACTTCCCCTGCTCGACCATCGCCGCGCGGTACTCGTCCCAGTCCGGATGCTCACCGGAGATGTTCCGGAAGTACTCCACGAGCGGCTCCACCGATGCGGGGGAGTCGATCACCTCGGCGGTCCCGTCGATCTGCACCCACGGCCCGTCCCAGTCGTCGCTCAGGACAAGCACGCTCACGCGCTCGTCCCGCTTGGCGTTGCGGACCTTGGCGCGCTCCGGATACGTGGACATCACGAGCCGGCCCAAGTCGTCGACCCCGCAGGTCAGCGGGGAGGCCTGCGGGCTGCCGTCCTGGCGGCGCGTGAACAGGATCGCCCGGTGACGCGGACGTACGAAATCCAGCAACTCGGCGAGATCGACACGGGTGTTGGTCGCAATGCTTCTGGCCATGGGGCCCACCTTACGAGCCGGCGGCTGCATCTTCCCGTACGAGCTGGATGTCCAGCTCCACCCGCAGCGTCGCCCCGATCGCGGCGACCCCGGCCTGCACGATCTGGTTGTAGTGCATGGCGAAGTCCTCGCGGTGCAGGGTCGCGCGCGCGCGGAAGCCGGCCCGCAGCCCGCCCCAGGGGTCGGTGCTCGTGCCCGAGTACGTGAGGTCCAGGGGGACTTCGCGGGTGACGCCGCGCAGCGTGAGCGTGCCGTCCACCGTCCACGTGCCGGGTGCGGTCTCGCGTACCGACGTACCGCGGTAGACGAGCGACGGGTGCTGTCCGACGTCGAGGAAGTCGGGGGAGCGCAGATGCTTGTCGCGCAACGCGTTGCCGGTGTCGATGGAGTCGGCGACCAGTGTGGCCTCGACCGTCGAGGACCGGACGTCGGGCGCGATCTCGATGGTCCCGCCGAAGTCGGTGAACCGTCCGTGCACGCTGGAGATCCCCAGATGCTGCGCGACCGCGGCCACCGTGGAGTGCGCCGGGTCGATGGACCAGCGTCCGGGCGGCGGGAGTTCGGCCCCGCCCTGCCGGGTGAGTGCGATGGTGCCGAGCTCGGCCCGGCCGCTCGCCGTGACCAGGGCGGTCGCGGCGTGCGGCGCGTAGCCGACGGCCGTGACGATCGCGGTGTACGGGCCGGGCCGCAGGACGTCCTCGGTCCGTACGGCACCCTCCGCGTCCGCACCCGCTCTGAGCACCTGCTCGCCGCGCATGTCCGTCAGCGTCACCACCGCGTGCTCGACCGCCCAGCCGTCGCCGGTCCGGATCCGCGCCGTCACTCCCACAGCCAACTCCCCTTGCATGGATGCCTGTTGCGGCACCAGAAGCAAAATCGGGGCCCGGCGGGCCGTCCCCTGCCCGCCGGGCCCCCCTTTCCCTGTCCGTTCCCCGGTCCCTGCCTCCGCTGGGGGCAGGGGCCGGGGAACGGGGGGTCTGGACTGCCCGGTCCCCGACGCGTGTCAGGCGTCGGGGTGGGGGGGCTCGATGTCCTGCCCGTCGACCCCGCGGCCCGAGACCGTCAGGGCCATCGCGGCCGGCGGATAGCCGGTGGCCATCAGCGTGTACTCGCCGCCGTCCAGATCGGCGAAGGCGTACGCGCCGTCCTCGCCGGTCGTCGCGGTCGCGACCACATTGCCGACGCCGTCCACCAGCGTGACCCGCGCGTCCTTCAGCGGACCGCCGCCGGCGAGCACACGGCCGCCGACCCGGGCTCCGGAGTGCAGCGCCACCTCGATCTGCGTGACGCCCTGTCCGGCCACCTCGACGGGGAGCGCGACGGGACGGTGCCCGGGAGCGTTCACCGCGACGGTCACCGCACCCGGCACCAGCTCCGCGAAGCCGAACTCGCCCTGCTCACCGCTGAGTCCGGTGGCGAGCACATCGCCGCGCACATCGGTCACGACGACCATCGCGCCGACGACCGGCTCACCGCCCTCGGCGGCGAGCACGACTCCGGTGAGCCCGCTCGTACCGCTGAGCAGCAGGTCGTACGAGAGAGGGCCTTCGCCCACGACGACCGTGGCGGCCTGCGGCTGGAAGCCGTCGGCGGACGCGATCAGGACGTAAGAGCCGGGGCCCGGGGCGTCCACGCTGTACGCGCCGTCGGCCTGCGCGATCGTCCGGCCGAGCTGCCGTCCCGCGAGCGAGATCAGCGTGACGGCGGCGCGGGGCACGGGGGCCTGGTCGGCGGTGCGGACGGTGCCGCGTACCGGGGTGCCGTCGGAGCGGACCGGCTCGGCGACCGTGGTCACCTCGGCCGCGGCGGCCGCCTCGACGGTCGCGGCCTCCACCGGGTCCTCGGACACCGCGGGGGCCGGCGCCGAGTTGGCCGTGCGCAGCGGCACCTCCTTGATGAACAGCGTGATCAGGAAGGCGAGTCCGGCGGCCGGAGCGGCGTACAGGAAGACATCGGCGACACCGTGCCCGTACGCGACCTCCATGACGGTCCGTATCGGCGCGGGCAGCTGGTCCAGGTTCGGAATGCCGCCGCCACCGGTACCGCCGTGACCGAGTTCGGCGCCCTTGGGGCCGAGTTCGGTGAGGCCGTCCTTGACGTAATCCGTCACCCGGGTGGCCATCACGGCACCGAGCGCCGAGACACCGATCGCACCACCGAGGGAGCGGAAGAAGGTGACGACGGACGACGCCGCGCCGAGGTCGCTCGGGTCGACCTGGTTCTGGGTGCAGAGCACGAGGTTCTGCATCATCATGCCGATGCCGAGCCCCATCAGGGCCATGTAGATCGCCAGATGCCAGTACGGGGTGTCGTACCGCATCGTGCCGAGCAGACCGAGACCGGCCGTCACCAGGGCACCGCCGGCGACCAGCCAGCCCTTCCACTTGCCGGTCTTGGTGATGATCTGGCCCGAGAGCGTCGAGGAGACGAAGAGTCCGCCGATCATCGGGATCGTCATGATCCCGGACATCGTCGGGGACTTGTCCCGGGCGAGCTGGAAGTACTGGCTGAAGAACACCGTGCCGCTGAACATCGCGACACCCACGAACAGCGAGGCGAGCGAGGCGAGCGTGATGGTGCGGTTGCGGAACAGCCGCAGCGGGATGATCGGCTCGCTGGCCTTGGTCTCGGTGAACAGGAACAGCGCGATCAGCAGGACGGACCCGCCGACCATCGCCCCGGTCTGCCAGGACATCCAGTCGTACTTGTCACCGGCGAAGGTCACCCAGACGAGGAGCAGCGACACGGCCGCCGAGATCAGGAACGCACCGGTCCAGTCGACCTTCACCTTGCGCTTGGTGACCGGCAGCTTGAGGGTCTTCTGCAGCACGACGAGCGCGATGATCGCGAACGGCACACCGACGTAGAAGCACCAGCGCCAGCCCCAGTGATCGGTGATCACACCGCCGAGCAGCGGACCGCCGACGGTCGCGACGGCGAAGGTGGCGCCCAGGTAGCCGCTGTAGCGGCCGCGTTCGCGCGGGGCGATCATCGCGGCCATCACGATCTGGGCGAGCGCGGACAGACCGCCGACGCCGATGCCCTGCACGACGCGGCAGGCGATCAGCATTCCGGCGCTGGTCGAAAGACCGGCGACGACGGAACCCGCCACATAGATGACGAGCGATATCTGGACGAGCAGCTTCTTGCTGAACAGGTCGGCGAGCTTGCCCCACAGCGGCGTCGCGGCCGTCATGGAGAGCAGGGCGGCGGTGACGACCCAGGTGTACGCGGACTGGCCGCCGCCGAGGTCGGAGATGATCTCCGGCAGGGCGTTGGAGACGATCGTGGACGACAGGATCGCCACGAACATGCCGAGCAGCAGACCGGAGAGCGCCTCCATGATCTGCTTGTGCGTCATCGGGGCGCCGTCGTTCGCCGGCGGGCCTCCGTGCTTGGCATGGCTGCCCCGCACACCGGTGGGTGTGGTCGTTGCCATGAAAGTCCTTCTCTTTGTGCTTTGTTGCGGTTTGCGGGGGGATTCGGCCGTACGGATATGTCCGTACGGGCAGAGCTCGGGTGGGGGCTCAGGCCGGCAACGGCGGCGGCTCGGCCAGGTGCTGCAGCCGGGGTGTGCTCCCCCGGCACTCGCCGAAGCTGGCGTGCAGCTTGGCGAGCAGTGCGTTGAGCTGGCCGACCTCGTCGTCGGACCAGCCGCTCAGACAGTGCGCGAGAGCCTGCGTATAGCGCTCGCCGAGCTCGTCGAGCCGCTGCTTTCCGGCGGGTGTGAGCCTGAGGATGCGCGAGCGGCGGTCGCCGGGGTCGGGGTCCCGGTCGATCCAGCCGCGGTCGGCGACATGCGCGACATGCCGGCTGGTCACCGACATGTCGATGGCGAGCAGCTCGGCGAGCCGGCTCATCCGCATCGCGCCGTGCTTGTCGAGCACGGTGAGCACGGCGGCGGAGCCGGGCGGGCAGTCGGCCGGCAGTACGCGGGCAAGATCACGCTTGACCGCGCTGACACCGCTCAACTGCCGGGCGAGCTCCCCGTATTGCTCTTGCGCGGCCATTGGGCATCCCCCGGGACATCTGGTTTGTTGCTTAGGGCAACCATAGAAGCGGATGGTTGCCGCAGGCAAATTAAAAGGGACCAAAGCACTTAAAGTCCTGGCAATGGTCGGGCAAAGAGGCCGGTGGGTTGTACGGGGATCGTGAGGGCCGGGTACGGGGACCATGTGCCACCAGGCCCGGGGTTGGGCCGGGCCGCTGATTTCGCTAGGGTCCGCCCATGGCACACAACCCCCAGGCACCCCAGGGTCCCGAGAGTCACGACCCCGCGGGCAGCACCCAGATGTTCCGCGCCTTCGTCGACGAGGGCGCCCCGCGCCGCGCCCAGGCCGCCCCCGCTCCCGCGGGACCGCGGATCGGACTGATCGTCGGCGTCCTCGCGGCCGTCGTCATCGTCGCCGCGGTGGCCTGGCTCGCGCTCGGCTAGTGAGCTGACGGGGAGCCCGGCGCCGACGTCGGCACCGGGCTCTCGCCTCACTTCCGCCAGAACAGGTGGTGCGTCACACCGCTCGGGCTGGGCACGACCTCCAGGTGGAAGCGGTCGAGCAGTTCCTCGGGGGACTCCCACAGCTGCAGTCCGGACCCGAGCTTCACCGGCGAGACCGCCACGTGCAGGGTGTCGACCAGGCCGGCGTCGAGGAACTGCCGGATGGTGGTGACCCCGCCACCGAGCCGCACGTCCTTGCCCTGTGCCGCTTCCCGCGCCTGTGCGAGGACCGCGGCCGGGTCGTCGTCGACGAAGTGGAACGTGGTGTCGGAGAGCGTGAACGACGGCCGCGTGTGGTGGGTCATCACGAACACCGGAGTACGGAACGGGGGCTCGTCCCCCCACCATCCGCGCCACTCCTCGCCCTGCCAGGGCCCGCGCTGGGGCCCGAACTTGTTGCGGCCCATGATCTCGGCACCGATATTGCGCGCGAAGTCACGGGTGAAGTAGTCGTCGAGGCCCCGGCTCCCCCCAGGATCCGTCCGCATCGGCCAGCTCGCCGTGGCACCGGCCCACGAGAACAGCCGCTCGGGACGTTCGAGGCCGAACGGCTGCTCGAGGCTCTGCCGCTCACCGGCGGCGATGCCGTCGCTCGAGACGTTGAAGTCCATGACTCTCAGCAGTTGATCCATGGGTGTCCTCGCCAGGTCCTGTCGCGTCGGTGTGCGGCGAGGTGCCGCACACCATGACGTCGAACGGGACCGGGCCGGATCGACAGCCGCCCGCAACTTTCTCCGGGACGCCTCCGCACGCGCCCCGGCGCATACAGCACGTGCCCTGGCGCCTACGCACGTGCCCTGGCGGCTACGCCCTCTACTGCCACTTCACCGAGACGTCCCGCGTCTCGATGTGCATCCCGAGCGGTACGCGCCACGCCTCGACGCACACCGTCCACGTCTGCTGCTTCTTCGCCCCCGCGGCGATCGGAGCAGCCACCTTGTGCGTGGACTTGATGGTCGCCCAGTCGACCCCGAGGCCGCCGATGATGTGCGTCCCGAAGGTCAGCTCGCCCGAACGCACCGCCGTACCACCGGTGTTGTGCAGCGTCAGGGTGACCTTCTCGCACCAGCGCTTGTCGGTCGCCTTGCGCACGGGCTCGCCCACGACCTTGAGCACGGCGGGACCCGCAGGGGCCTGGGTGCCTGGTGTGGAGCCCGAACTCCCCGACGTACCACCGGAGTCACCGCTGCCGGACCCGCCGGCTCCTCCCGTACCACCGGCTCCTCCCGTACCACCGGAGGAGCCGGACGCACCGGACGCGCCCGTACTCCCGCTCCCGCCGGACGACTCCCCCTCCGAGCCGCCCGATCCCGAGCCGGAGCCTGCGCTGTCCGCGCCACCGTTCCCGCCGGAGCCGCCGCCCGCAGCGGACGTGGTCCCGTCGGATTCCGTGCCGTCCTTCTCCGAAGAGGATCCGGACGACGGCTTCTCTTTCCCGTCCTCGTCCAGCGGTACGAACTCCACGTCCTGCGTGGGCTCCACCGGTTCGACCCGGTCGCTGGGCCCGGCACCCGCCGCACCCACGGCCACGTAACCGTCGTCGGACGTGCCGCTGCCACAGGCGGCGAGCAGGGTGCCGAGGCAGACCACGGCGGCGGAGGCCGCGACGGCCATGCCGCGGCGCCGGCGAAGGAAGAGACTCCTGGCGCTCATCGCGCCAGTGTGGCTGACGGGGCGTCAATTAGGAACCCTGGAATTCCTGCAATCAGAAACCCCGTCAACAACTCCCGTGGCCGGGACCGGAGTTCAGCCGGCCCGGCCCCGGACCTCAGTCCGCGATCAGCCCTTCCCTGAGCTGTGCGAGGGTCCGCGTGAGCAGGCGCGAGACATGCATCTGCGAGATGCCGACCTCTTCGCCGATCTGCGACTGCGTCATGTTCGCGAAGAACCGCAGCATGATGATCTGGCGCTCGCGCGGCGGCAGTTTGGCAAGCAGCGGCTTCAGGGACTCACGGTACTCGACGCCCTCGAGCGCCGCGTCCTCGTAACCGAGCCGGTCCGCGAGCGAGCCCTCGCCCCCGTCGTCCTCGATGGCAGGGGAGTCGAGCGAGGAGGCGGTGTACGCGTTGCCGACCGCGAGGCCGTCGACGACGTCCTCCTCCGATACGCCGAGCACAGCGGCGAGTTCGGGCACGGTCGGGGAGCGGTCGAGCTTCTGCGCGAGCTCGTCGCTGGCCTTGGTCAGCGCCAGGCGCAGCTCCTGGAGTCTGCGCGGCACCCGCACCGACCAGGAGGTGTCGCGGAAGAAGCGCTTGATCTCGCCGACGACGGTCGGCATCGCGAACGTCGGGAACTCGACGCCGCGTTCACAGTCGAAGCGGTCGATCGCCTTGATCAGGCCGATGGTGCCGACCTGGACGATGTCCTCCATCGGCTCGTTGCGGCTGCGGAACCGCGCCGCGGCGTATCGCACGAGCGGGAGGTTCAACTCGATGAGCGTGTCGCGTACATACGTACGCTCCGGGCTGTCCTCGTCGAGCGTCGCAAGCCGCAGGAAGAGCGAGCGGGACAGGGTGCGGGTGTCGATGACGGCCGGGCGGGAATCAACCGGGATCTCTGCGCGGTCCAGCACATCGGCTGCGTTCGCCGCACTGCGCGTGAGCACCTTCGAGCTGCCCTGATCTGCGGACATGCCACCCCCTCTTGGGTCGCGGACGGTCGCGGCCGGCGCTCCCGTCTTCAAGGAACGCAGCCTCCACCTGAATACCGGTCGTGGGGCTGCGGCAAACGCGGTTCCAGCAGAATGTCACATGTCGGCAACACGCTGTAGTGACATGTCGACAAGAAAGGGCGGAATCTGCGCAGGTAAAGGGGGTTCTGCGGCTTTTCGCGCGCTCAAGTAGGCCCAAAAGAGCGCTACTCGATCCAGCTACGCTTCGATCCTGTTTGCGGATCGAAGTCGTGCGAAGCTCCGGGCGAGGAGCCTTGACACATGCATCTGCGAGACGCCCAGTTCGGCGCTGATCTGCGACTGCGTGAGATTGCTGTAGTAGCGCAGGAGCAGAATCCGCTGCTCCCTCTCGGGCAGCTGCACCAGGAGATGCCGTACGAGATCGCGGTGCTCCACGCCGTCGAGCGCGGGGTCCTCGTAGCCGAGCCGGTCGAGCAGTCCGGGCAGTCCGTCGCCCTCCTGGGCGGCCTCCAGCGAGGTCGCGTGGTACGAACGCCCGGCCTCGATGCAGGCAAGGACCTCGTCCTCGGTGATCCGCAGCCGCTCGGCGATCTCGGCGGTGGTGGGCGAGCGCCCGAACGCGGTCGTCAGATCCTCGGTCGCGCTGGTCACCTGCACCCACAGCTCGTGCAGCCTGCGCGGTACGTGGACGGTGCGCACGTTGTCGCGGAAGTACCGCTTGATCTCGCCGACCACCGTGGGCATCGCGAAGGTCGGGAACTGCACCCCGCGGTCCGGGTCGAAGCGGTCGATCGCGTTGATCAGGCCGATGGTGCCAACCTGGACCACGTCCTCCATCGGCTCGTTGCGGCTGCGGAAGCGCGCGGCGGCGTACCGCACGAGCGGCAGGTTCGCCTCGATCAGCGCGGCCCGTACGCGGCCGTGCTCGGGGGTGCCGACGGTCAGCTGCTTGAGCTGGCCGAAGAGCACCTGCGTCAGGGCCCGGGTGTCCGCCGTCCGCTGCTTGGCGGGGGAGAGCACGCGGTCGCCGCCGTCCGCGGACCCGGCCGCGGGTTCCTGGGACGGCACTTGGGGAGCAGTACTGGCCGGCACAGTCAACGCCACCCCTTATCGATGCAACCGATCAACATTTCGCAAAAGCGGTCATAGCATCACAAGACATGTGCACTGTGTGCAAGCACCGTATAAGGCCGTGTTGAAGGCAAGTTGGGGCGTAAACCTAAAAATGCCCCCCACGTTCGAGTGGAGGGCGGGATGCCTGGGCTGACTGCGGAGGCGGCGTGCGGGGGTCTAGTTCACGAGCTCCGACATGAAGTCGCCGACGCCCTGAGCGGCGTCGGAAATGCCCTCGAATCCCACCTGGACCAGGTCTGCGGCACGTTCCGGGGACGTGATGATCGTGTACAGAACGAAGACGACGACCATGTAGAGCGCGACCTTCTTCGCTTGCACCACGTTCGGCCTCCCCGCCCTGTCTTCCTGCGTGCAGTCGGGTGAGTCTATCCACGGCTCACGGGCCCGGGTGAAGGTGCCTCCATTGGCTCTACGGCCTGCACAGCTTCTCCGGCTCCACGGCGAAAGCCCCGGCTCCGTGAAGGTGCCGGGGCTTCGCTCCGAGTGGGCGGGGGAAGCGGCATCGGGGGGACAAGCCGCTTCCCCCGACGAGGACCTGGCTCTTCAGTCCACGCCGCAGTCAGGGGGGAAGCTTGCGGCGTGGACCCCGCAGTAGAGCCGGGTCCCGAGAGCCTGCGGATTCCTGCCAGATCCGCCGGGCTCACCACCCATCCTGCTCCTGTACGGGACCGGCGCAGTGCGGCAAAGGGCCTGCCTTGGCGGGCCTTAGGTCCTTAAACGCCGGGTGAGGCGCAGGGTGCTCGAGCGGGCGGCTCAAAGCGCCTGCCGAAGGCGTGAGTTCGCGGGACCCGCGGGGAAAGCACGAAGGGCCCCGGCGATGCCGGGGCCCTTCACAAGCGGTAGCGGAGGGATTTGAACCCTCGGTTACTTGCGCAACACTCGCTTTCGAGGCGAGCTCCTTCGGCCGCTCGGACACGCTACCGAGAGAGAGCTTAGCCCAAAGGGGCCCGTGGTCAGAAATCCGTATCCGCCGCGGCCGCCGTGACGTGGCGCACATGCCTCCCGGCGGGTGCGGAGGGGCCCTCAGCGGTCCCGGAAGAAGCGGGTGAGGCGGGCAGAGCACTCCGCTTCCAGGACGCCCGCGATCACCTCGGGGCGGTGGTTGAGCCGCCGGTCGCGGACGAGATCCCACAGGGATCCCGCCGCGCCGGCCTTCTCGTCCCGGGCCCCGTAGACGACCCGGGCGATACGGGCCTGCACGAGCGCGCCCGCGCACATCACGCACGGTTCGAGCGTGACGACGAGGGTGCAGCCGGTCAGCCGCCACTCCCCGCGCTTCGCCGCGGCCCGGCGCAGGGCGAGGACCTCGGCATGGGCGGTGGGGTCGCCGGTGGCCTCGCGTTCGTTGTGCCCGGCGGCGAGCAGCTCGCCGTCCGGGCCGAGGACGAGGGCGCCGACGGGGACATCGCCGCCCCGGAGGGCCAGTTCGGCCTGCTCCAGGGCGCGCTCCATCGGCGCCCGCCAGCGGTCGCGTACAGGGTCGGAAATGTTCAAGGTGTTGTACGTATGCGGGTCAGCGCACCGTCTCCAGGACCTCCGAGGCGCCCAGGGCCTCGGCGATCTCGTTCAGGGCGTCGGTGTGCAGGGACAGGAGTTCCTTCTCGGACAGGCCCAGGTCGTCGAGGATCCGGGTGTCGCCGAGCGGGCCCGGCGGCACGGCCTCTGACGAGCCCTCGATGACCGCGGAGTCGTCGTCCTCCTCCGGGTCGGGCTCGCCGTCCTCGGTGCCGTCGAGGTCGGTCAGGTCCTCCAGGTCGTCCTCGTCGGCCGAGCCGGGCTCACGGCCCAGCAGCTCGTCGGTGAGAAGGATCTCGCCGTAGCTGCTGCGGGAGGCCGCGGCCGCGTCCGAGACATAGATCCGCGGGTCCTCTTCGCCGTCCACACGGACGACGCCGAACCACACATCTTCCTGCTCGATGAAGACGAGCGCTGTTTCCTCGTCGGAGCCGCCGGTGACATCGGCCGCGTGTTCCCGGGCCAGTTCTGTCAGGTCCGACAGGGTCTCCACATCGTCGAGCTCCGTGTCGCTCGCTTCCCACCCGTCTTCGGTGCGCGCGAGCAGTGCGGCGAAGTACACCGTGACTCTCCCACTGGTCTGAGGCGTGCCGGTCGGGGGTCCCCCCGGCGGAGTCTGGACGAGGAAGTGCACTTCGGCCCCGCCCACTCGGAATCGTGGCAGAAACGAAGGCTTCGCGAGAGGTCTTCGGTGCGCTGTGTCTGCGGCGCGCCGTGGTTGTGATCTTCAGGACACCGGTCAGGACAGCCCGCGCCGCCCCGTCACCAGCGGAACGTACGCATCCGCATGGCCTGGCGCATGCGCGCCGCCCGCGCGCGCCGGGGCTTCACGCGGTCGCGCAGCTCCTTGGCCTCATGGCGCTCGCGCAGGAACTGGGCGCGGCGCCTGCGGCGCTCGGCATCGGTCTCGGGCTGCTCCTGCGGCTGTTCGTCTCGCACGGGCCACACCACCCTCCGGTCTTGCCCCTGCAGTTTCCCTCGTACGGCCGGTTTGATGCGAACGCTCACGGGTGCGGTGCCGAACGTGAGCGCGAGCCGGGGCCTGTTCGCGCCGGTAACCTGGTGGCGGCGGGTCGAGCCCGCAGTTCGGACCCGTGACCCGGAGCTTGGAGGCTCTTGTGCGCCTGCACGTCGTCGACCACCCCCTGGTCGCGCACAAACTCACCACGTTGCGTGACAAGCGCACCGATTCCCCGACCTTCCGCCGTCTCGCCGACGAGCTCGTGACGCTGCTCGCGTACGAGGCGACGCGGGACGTGCGCACCGAGCAGGTCGACATCGAGACGCCCGTGGGCCCGACCACCGGGGTCAAGCTCTCCTACCCGCGCCCGCTGGTCGTACCGATCCTGCGCGCCGGGCTCGGCATGCTCGACGGCATGGTCCGGCTGCTTCCGACCGCCGAGGTGGGCTTCCTCGGGATGGTCCGCAACGAGGAGACGCTCGAGGCGTCCACGTACGCGACGCGGATGCCGGAGGACCTGTCCGGACGCCAGGTCTACGTCGTCGACCCGATGCTCGCCACCGGCGGCACCCTGGTCGCGGCCATCAAGGAGCTCATCAAGCGCGGCGCCGACGATGTCACCGCCGTCGTGCTGCTCGCGGCGCCCGAGGGCGTCGAGGTGATGGAGCGCGAGCTGGCCGGTACGCCCGTCACCGTGCTGACCGCGGCGGTCGACGAGCGCCTCAACGAGGTCGGGTACATCGTGCCGGGCCTCGGGGACGCGGGGGACCGGATGTACGGGTCGGCCGAGTAGCACCCGTACCGCAGAACATGGCCGAGGGGCCGCCGGATGTCCGGCGGCCCCTCAGTGCGTGACGTGCGTGGCGCGGGCGTTGTCAGTGGGCGCCGATAGCCTGGAAAGGGCTTCGGCCCCCGGGCGGGAGGGGACTGTCCCGGCGAGCGGGGGAGACCGTCAGCAGCCCTTCGGCTTCGGTGGGGCCGCCGCCGGCTTGGTCAGGGCGTCCAGGGCCTTCACCGCGTCCTCCTTCTTGGCCAGGGACTTGAAGTCCGCGCCGAGGATCAGGTCGATGTCCGCCGTCTTACGGGTGTCCGTCTGCGGTTCCGCGCCCGCGACCTGGGTTCCGAGGACGACGATTCCCTTGGTCAGAGCGGACTTGGGGCCCAGCAGTATCGCTTCGCCCTTGACCTTCTTGTCGAACTCCTTCGACGCGTTGCCCACCTTGCCGATGACGAAGCCGCGCTTCTTGAGCTCGTCCGCCGTCTCCTTGGCGAGGCCGCCGCGGGGCGTGGCGTTGAAGACGTTGACCTGCACCTCCGCCGGCTTCGGCAGCACCATCGGGGGCTTCTTCGGCGGGGGCGAGGAGGCGGCCGGCTTGCAGTCGGGCTTGTTGGCGGCGACGGTTCTGTCGCTCTTGCCGCTCTTGTCGCCCGAGAACACGGCGATCAACTCGATGGTCCCGTAGGCGAGTAGCCCGAGAGCGGCGGCGCAGGCGAAGACCGCGAGCACGATCCGGCGGCGCCGCCGGTTGCGGCGCATCCGCGGGTACTTGTCCCCCGTGATGCGGTATTCGCCGCCCATGCCGGGGGGTGTGAGCATGCTCATGGGCGCAGCGTAATGCCGGGGGTGGGGTCTGCCTACTAAATGATCAATGGGTGGCGGCCGAACCCAACCCGAAAGGGTCAATGCCGACTTGGGGCCGCCGCTTCGGGGGCGAGCCCCGGGGCTCTAGCCCAGTTCGAGCACGCGCGCGTGCAGGACCTGGCGCTGCTGCAGGGCCGCGCGGACGGCGCGGTGCAGGCCGTCCTCGAGGTAGAGGTCGCCCTGCCACTTCACGACATGCGCGAAGAGGTCGCCGTAGAAGGTGGAGTCCTCCGCGAGGAGGGTCTCCAGGTCCAGCTGGCCCTTGGTGGTCACCAACTGATCGAGGCGGACCGGGCGCGGCGCGACATCCGCCCACTGCCGGGTGCTTTCCCGGCCGTGGTCGGGGTACGGCCGGCCGTTTCCGATGCGCTTGAAGATCACACGGAAAGCCTACCGGGCAGGGGGCTCCGGGCGCAGCCATGGCGACGGAGTGCGAGGCTGGGAAATGCCGCCCCAAACCGGGGCATACCGGGAACAGTCAAACCGGGAACAGGGGCCTGAAATGAGCGAGAGCGAGCGGAGGGCGCCCGAGGGCGCCGACCTGCCCGATACCACGACGGCACCCGCGGCGGGTGCCGAGGCGCCGTCCACCCCTGCCCCTGGGCCCGCACCCCCCGGTCCCGCGCCCCCCCCCGTGGCCCCTCCGGGGCCGGGCCCGGGGCCCCCCCCCCCCCCCGCGCCTCCGGGTCCGGCCGCGGTTCCCACCGCACCTCCGGGTCCGGCCGCGGTTCCCACCGCACCTCCGGAGCCGGCCGCGACTCCCACCGCACCCCCGGGTCCGGCCGCGACTCCCACCGCGCCTCCGGAGCCCGCCCCGGCCGCACCTCCGGAGCCCGCCCCCGCTCCCGCCCCGGCCGCGGTCCCGGAGCCCG
>NZ_JAEIMH010000094.1:0-5465 GCF_016464295.1 Streptomyces sp. N35
CCCCCCCCCCACCAGCTCCGCCCGGC
Source organism: Streptomyces sp. N35 (assembly GCF_016464295.1). Taxonomy (NCBI): domain Bacteria; kingdom Bacillati; phylum Actinomycetota; class Actinomycetes; order Kitasatosporales; family Streptomycetaceae; genus Streptomyces; species Streptomyces sp. N35. Next base: position 27 of record NZ_JAEIMH010000094.1, read on the forward strand.
AGCACCTGCTGCCGTGGATCGCCCGCCGGCTCACCGGCCGCAGCTCCGGCGACGGGCGGCCGGCCAAGCGGGCCGAGCTGCTGCCGTTCGACCTGGGCGGCACCCGGGCGATGGGCGGTACGGGGGCGATGGACGGCACCGGGGCAATGGACGGCACCGGGGCGCCTTCGTAGGCGCTGGGGGCCTTCGTTGGCGCCGGGGGCCTTCGTAGCTTCCGCCGAATCGGGCGGGCGGATTGAGCTGCAGGTTCGGCCAGTAGAATGACCGACTGTGACTGTGAAGCCCCGTATCCCGAACGTCCTGGCCGGCCGCTACGCCTCCGTGGAGCTGGCCGCCCTGTGGTCCCCCGAGCAGAAGGTCAAGCTCGAGCGTCAGCTCTGGCTGGCCGTCCTGCGTGCGCAGAAGGACCTCGGGATCGAGGTGCCCGAGCAGGCGCTCGCCGACTACGAGCGCGTGCTCGACCAGGTCGACCTCGGCTCGATCGCCGAGCGCGAGAAGGTCACCCGGCACGACGTGAAGGCGCGGATCGAGGAGTTCAACGCCCTCGCAGGACATGAGCACGTCCACAAGGGCATGACCTCCCGTGACCTCACGGAGAACGTCGAGCAGCTGCAGATCCGGCTCTCCCTGGAGCTGATGCGGGACCGTACCGTCGCCGTCCTCGCCCGGCTCGGCAAGCTGTCCGCCGAGTACGGCGAGCTGGTGATGGCAGGCCGTTCGCACAACGTCGCCGCCCAGGCCACCACCCTCGGCAAGCGTTTCGCGACCGGCGCCGACGAGCTGCTCGTCGCGTACGGCCGTCTCGAGGAGCTGCTCGGCCGCTACCCGCTGCGCGGCATCAAGGGCCCCGTCGGCACCGCCCAGGACATGCTCGACCTGCTCGGCGGCGACGCCGCGAAGCTGGCCGATCTGGAGCAGCGCATCGCGGGGCACCTCGGCTTCGGTCAGGCCTTCACCTCCGTCGGCCAGGTCTACCCGCGCTCCCTGGACTACGAGGTCGTCACCTCGCTCGTGCAGCTCGCGGCCGCCCCGTCCTCGCTCGCGAAGACCATCCGTCTGATGGCCGGGCACGAGCTGGTCACCGAGGGCTTCAAGCCGGGCCAGGTCGGCTCGTCGGCGATGCCGCACAAGATGAACACCCGTTCCTGCGAGCGCGTCAACGGCCTGATGGTCATCCTGCGCGGCTACGCCTCGATGACCGGCGAGCTGGCCGGTGACCAGTGGAACGAGGGCGACGTCTCCTGCTCGGTGGTGCGCCGGGTTGCGCTGCCCGACGCGTTCTTCGCGCTCGACGGTCTCCTGGAGACCTTCCTGACGGTGCTCGACGAGTTCGGCGCGTTCCCCGCGGTCGTCGCCCGTGAGCTTGACCGCTACCTGCCCTTCCTCGCCACCACCAAGGTCCTGATGGGCGCGGTGCGCGGCGGCGTGGGCCGTGAGGTCGCGCACGAGGCCATCAAGGAGCACGCGGTCGCCTCCGCGCTCGCGATGCGTGAGCAGGGCGCCGAGCGCAACGAGCTGCTCGACAAGCTGGCCGCCGACGGGCGGATCCCGCTGGACCGCGCGCAGCTGGACGAACTGATGGCGGACAAGCTGTCGTTCACGGGTGCGGCCGCCGACCAGGTCGGTGTCGTGGTCGGCCGGATCGACGCGCTGGTCAAGCAGCACCCCGAGGCCGCCGCGTACACCCCCGGCGCGATCCTCTGACCGGGTACAGCCACGCATGACCCGGTACAGCCGCGCTGAGCTCGAGGCCGCCCGCGGCCGCATCGTCGACGATGTGGTGGCGGGCGGTCTTCGTGTGCTGTTCTGCGGGATCAACCCCGGCCTCCTGACGGCGGCTTCGGGCTTCCACTTCGCCCGCCCGGGCAACCGGTTCTGGCCCGTGCTCCATCTGTCGGGCTTCACCCCGCGACAGCTGCACCCTTGCGAGCAGCGGGAGTTGCTCTCGTACGGGCTCGGCATCACCAATGTCGTCGCGCGGGCCACGGCGCGGGCCGATGAGCTGACGCCCCAGGAGTACGTGGCGGGCGGGCGCATCCTCGAGGCGAAGGTCGAGCGGCTCGCGCCCCGGTGGCTCGCGGTGGTGGGCGTGACCGCGTACCGGGCGGCGTTCGGCGAGCGCACCGCGAAGATCGGACCGCAGGAGCGGACGATCGGCGGGAGCCGGGTGTGGGTGCTGCCCAACCCCAGTGGTCTGAACGCGCATTGGACGGCCCAGACGATGGCCGAGGAGTTCGCGCGGCTGCGGGAGGCGGCTTCCGGGGAGGCCTAGGGCGTTTCGTTTGGATCATCAGATCGTTGGTCCGGTGTGTCGTTGACTGCTGCGCAGTGGGCGCGGATCGAGCCGTTGCCCCCGGACCGGACGCCGATGCGAGGTGGCCGCTGGAGGGATCACCGGGAGGTGATCGAAAGAAGGGCCCTAGCCCGGTCGGCACCAAACCTCGGCGTCTGCAATCGCGGCCGATGAATACAGGGGATCCTGAGTGATCCGCGGTAGGCCCTCGACACGGCGTCCATCGACCGAGATCGAACCTGTGCGGCACGGCATCCACACCGTGGACAGCACGTTCGGCTCGCCGCCCAGGTCATACGTGTCGTTGCGAGTCAGTTGGCGGTCCAGGGGATCGGCCACCACGACCTCGATGCCCCCTGCCGCCGCCCGCAGACCGGAGCGCAGGTCGAGGCTCCAGTCGAGGGATGCCGACTCCACCTGAGGCTCGCGCCAGGGCAAGCCAGCCGTCACATCCGCGAAATAGCGGTTGAACGATGTCGCCAGCCACCGGCCAAGGTCCGGATCCGGGCCGATCACCCGAACCCGCTCGGCGTCGCCATACACGAGGGCATGGCCACAGCCCCGCTCCGACCAATCCACCCGCCAGACAGACGCGTACGCGACCGGCTGCCCGTCAAGGTAGAGGGTCAGGAACGGATTGGCGCCGATCAATCGAACCTGCATACGGCGACACTATCGAAGCCCACACCGCGCGGTCCGCACGATGATCGGAACGAGATGCCCCAGGGGTGTTGTCACCAACGTGCCGGGACAGCACACCTAGGGCGGGTCCGCGGTGGTGACCAGGGCCAGGAGTCGTGCGGGCTCGTCGCGGGTGACGCCGAGTGCCAGCCGGCGGTCGCGGGTGCGCCAGATGTCGACCTCGGCCACCAGGGTGGCGAGGAAAGCCCAGGATTCGGGTATCTCCCCTGCCAAGTCCCGCAGTTCGAGGCGCACCGGCTCGCCCCACCGTTTCGTGAGCGGGACCACGAGTGCATCGTGGGCGGCCTGCGCCGCCTCGCGTGCCAGCTCGGCTATGCGGTAACCCGGTCCGCACGCGCCGGGGCCGGAGCCGCCGTGCTCCGTGTCGAGGACGTGGGAGCACAGCAGATCCAGCGCTGCCAACTGAGCGTGCAGCAGACGCACTTCGGAGCTCGTCGGCGGGTGCGGCTCGGGCCGCGGTGCGGCGGTCATACGTCCAGTAGAGCAACCGCCACTGACAACGGGCGCCGCTCAGGCGTCCCTGCGCCGTACCGCCCACCACCCGGCGCCCACCGCGGCCGCCGCCCACAGTGCGGTGACACCCAGTCCCGGCCAGGGGCCGAGGCTGCCGTCGTAGTCGGAGTGCAGCACCACCTGGCCGGCGCGGTCCGGCAGGAACTCGGCGACGCCCGCGTTCATATCGCCGATGACGAAGCCCACGATCAGCACGAACGGGATCAGCAGGCTCAGGACGGCGACGCCGCTGCGCAGGAGCGCCGTGAGACCGCTCGCGAACAGCGCCATCAGCGCCAGGTACACACCGGCGCCCACGCAGGCGCTCAGCGCCCCCTCGTCGCCCAGGCCGAGCGCGTACTCGCCCATGAAGAGCTGGCCGACCAGGAACGTGGCGAAGGAGGTGACCAGGCCGAGGACCAGTGCCGCCGCCCCGATCACCGCGGTCTTGGCCGCGTAGAAGAGGCCTCTGCGCGGCACGGCGGCGAGCGAGACCCGCAGCGCACCGTGGGCGAACTCGGAGGAGAACGCGGTGGCGCCGAAGCTGATGGCCGCGATCTGGGCGAAGTTGATCGCGTAGAAGGCGCTGAACAGCGCGTCGTAGTCCGGATTGTCGGCCTCGGCCTGGCCGATCAACGGGAAGGCGAGCAGCGTGATGGCGAGGGTCGCGACCAGCACGGAGAGCAGGGAGCCCCAACTGGCGCGTACGGAACGGATCTTGATCCATTCGGAGCGCAGGACGGCGGGGGTGGTCATGGCGAGGTCTCCTCGGCGGGGAGTCGGTCGGCCGGCGTCGGTTCGGCCGGCGTCCGTTCGGCTGACGTCGGTTCGGCTGACGTCGGACGGTCGGCTTGGGTCGGTCGGCGTCGGTCGGTCGGCGTCGGTCGGTGTCAGGGGCGGGCGGGGGCCGCGGCGAACTCGGTGTCCTGCGCGGTGAGGGCGAGATAGGCCTGCTCCAAAGAGGCCTGCTCGTCGGCGAGTTCGAGGATCGGTACGCCTTCGCGGGCCGCGAGCGCGCCGATGTCCTCGGCTTTGGCGTCCTCGACGGTGAGCTTCCCGTCCTCGGTGAACTCGGCGACGTATCCCTGCTCGACCAGGACCTGCCGCAGCCTCGTCTGCTCGGTGCTGCGCACCCGTACGCGGGCGCGGCTGTGCTCGTCGAGGAACTCGCGCATCGGGGTGTCCGCCAGAAGCCGGCCGCGGCCGAGGACGACAAGGTGGTCGGCGAAGGCGGCCGTCTCGTTCATCAGATGGCTGGAGACCAGGACGGTGCGGCCTTCACGGGCGAGGCGGCGCAGCAGTTCGCGGATCCAGATGATGCCTTCGGGGTCGAGCCCGTTGGACGGCTCGTCCAGCATGATCACGGGCGGGTCGCCGAGCAGGGCGGCGGCGATGCCGAGGCGCTGGCGCATGCCGAGCGAGTACGTCTTGATGCGGCGGCCGGCCGCGGAGGCCAGGCCGGTCTCCGCCAGGACCTCTTCGACGCGCCGCACCGGAAGACCGTTGCTGACCGCGAGAGCGCGCAGATGGTTGCGGCCGGTGCGGGAGGCGTGCGCGTTCTGGGCGTCGAGCAGGGCGCCGACCTCGCGGAGCGGATCGGTGAGCGAGGCGTACGTGCGGCCGCCGACCGTGGCCGTACCGGAAGTCGGGCGGTCAAGGCCCAGGACGAGCCGCATGGTGGTGGACTTCCCGGCGCCGTTGGGGCCGAGGAATCCGGTGACCTTGCCGGGCGCGACGGTGAACGTGAGCTGGTCGACGGCGCGGGTGCTGCCGTACTCCTTGGTGAGTGCTGCGACCTCGATGCTTGTCATGGCTCCAGCCTCGGGAAACGGCGGCTCCGTGACCTCCCCCGGCAGTGGGGATCCCCTCCCCCGCACGGGGGGGCCGCTGTTTCTCGCCGTGCTGCCGGTCCCCCTGGTGGCGGGTGGCCGGCGTGGGGCCCCGCGGCGGGG
>NZ_JAEIMH010000094.1:5475-28480 GCF_016464295.1 Streptomyces sp. N35
ACCTCCCCCGGCAGTGGGGATCCCCTCCCCCGCACGGGGGAGCCGCCTGTCGGTGGCGGCTGGCACGATGGCCGCATGCCTCGATTCCTGCGACCGCTGACCCGTGCGGTGACGTATACGCGCTGGGTGCATCTGGTCGTGGGGGCGGTGCCCACCGTGATCGGGTCGTTCATCGTCGGGGTGCACACCGACTCCGTCGCGCACTGGCTGTTTCTCGCGGTGCTGCCGATCCCGCTGGTGGCGGCTGCCGGGCTTGTGCCCGCGATGCGGTTGGCCGAGGGGCTGCAGGCCAGGCTGATGCTGTTCCCGGGGCGGCACGCACGCCAGGAGGACGAGGACGCCCAGGAGCCGATCATCGTGGCGCGCCCGGCGCAGAGTTGGCGCGACCGCGGGGTCACCGCGCTGTGGATGGTGCTCCGCCTCGAAGCGGGAAGCGCGATGGCCTGGCTGTCCATCCAGGCAGGCGCGACCACGCTGTCGTTCGCCGGATCCGTGGTCGGCGACGACCCTGGCGCCGACTCCGTGATCACCTTGCACGGCGCACACTGGGCGTACATCTTTCTCGTGCCGCTGCCGCTGACCGTCCTCGGTTACGTGTCGGCCGGCGCTGGCGCGCTCATGGCCGGAACAGCCCTCCGCATGCTCGGCCCCTCCCCCGCCGAACGCCTCTCCGCCCTGGAGGAACGCACCGAGCAGCTGCTCGAGCACAACCGCATCGCCCGCGAGCTCCATGACTCGATCGGCCACGCGCTGACCATCGCCGTCGTCCAGGCCGGGGCAGCACGCGCCGCGAACAGCCCCGCGTTCACCGATCAGGCGCTGGCCGCGATCGAGGACACCGGCCGCGCGGCGCTGGAGGACCTGGAGCGGGTTCTGAAGGTGCTGCGTGAGCCGAGCGAGCCCGCGCACCGCCGGCCCACGCTCGCCGAGGCCGACCGGCTCCTGGACTCGGCGCGGGCCTCCGGCGCGAAGATCGACGTGGAGATCACCGGGCCGCTCGACCGGCTGCCGGGACCGGTCACACGCGAGGCGTACCGCATCCTGCAGGAGGCCCTCACCAATGTGCTGCGGCATGCGGGCGCCGTACCGGTCACCGTGCGCATCACGGCCGACGACCGCCGGCTGCTGCTGACCGTCACCAATCCGCTCGACGGCACCTCGCTGGGCGCCGGCAGCGGTTCGGGACTGCGCGGCATCCGCGAACGCGCCACGTTGCTCGGCGGCCGTGCGAAGGCCGGTCCGGGGGACGGTGAGTGGCAGCTCACGGTCGATCTCCCGGTGTCCTGAGGAGTTTCCAAGGAGGAACCATGGGTGATCCGAGGGTGATCCATGGGTGATCCAAAGGGGATGCGCACCACCCCCTAAGCTGGCCGGATGCCGATCACCGTCCTGCTCGTCGACGACGAACCCCTCGTGCGCGCCGGTCTGCGCGCCGTGCTCGAGGCGCAGCCGGACATCGAGGTGGTCGGCGAGGCCGCGGACGGCGCCGCGGTGGTGCCGCTGGTCCGCTCGCTGCGGCCGGATGTCGTGGCGATGGATGTACGGATGCCGCTGCTCGACGGCATCGAGGCCACCCGAGCGGTCGTTCGCTCCGTGGACGCGCCGCCCAAGATCCTTGTGGTGACGACCTTCGAGAACGACGAGTACGTGTACGACGCCCTGCGCGCCGGCGCCGACGGCTTTCTGCTCAAGCGCGCCCGGCCCGCGGAGATCGTGCACGCCGTGCGCCTTGTCGCGGAGGGCGAGTCACTGCTCTTCCCGGCAGCGGTGCGCTCGCTTGCGGCGGAGTACGGCAGCGCACCGGCGCGTGCGGCCTTGGAGCGGGCGGCGCTCACCGAACGCGAGGCGGCCGTGCTGCGCCTCATGGCCCGCGGGATGTCCAACGCCGAGATCGCGGCCGATCTCGTCGTGGGTGCGGAGACGGTGAAGTCCCATGTCAGCGCCGTACTGGCGAAGTTGGGGGCGCGGGATCGCACCCAGGCGGTGATCGCCGCGTACGAGTCGGGGTTCGTCTCGCCCGGCTGATCACCTCTCCGGGCCTTCGGGCCACCGAATGTGGGCCTCCGGACACTCGCCGTGGCCAGGCCGCGGCGAGTACGATCCGGCCAGGCAGGTCGCAGAGCAGGAAGGACGTACGTTGAGCCGGTTGACCGGCGGGGATCCCTCGCTGCTACGACGGATCAACTCGGCCGTGGTGCTGCACGCCCTGCGCAACGCCGACTCCGCGACGCTCACCGAGATCACCCGGATCACGGGCCTGTCCCGCCCCACCGTCGAGGGTGTGGTCGAGGGCCTGATCGAGGCGGGTCTCGTCGTCGAGGCCCCCGTGGAGGAGGGCGCGGCCCGGCGGCAGGGCCGGCCGGCCCGCCGTTTCCGCTTCCGCGCCGAGGCCGGGCATCTGCTGGGCCTGGAGATCGGCCCGCACCGGGTGGCCGCGGTCCTGTCGGACCTGGACGGCAAGGTGCTCGGTGCCAACCACAAGCAGGTCGACGAGGTCGCCTCGTCCGACGAACGTCTGGAGCGGCTGCGCACCTGCGTGGCCGAGCTGCTGCGCCGCGCCGGCATCGCCCGTGACGCGCTGCGCGCCGTCGGCGTGGGCAGCCCCGGCATCGTGGAGGCGGACGGCACCGTAAGGCTCGGTACGGCACTGCCCGGCTGGACGGGACTGCCGCTCGGCGAGCGGCTGCGCCGTTCGTTCAAGTGCCCGGTCCTGGTGGAGAACGACGCCAACACGGCCGCGGTCGCCGAGCATTGGAAGGGCGCGGCCCGCGACTCCGACGACGTGGTGTTCGTGCTCGCCGGTCTCAGCCCGGGTGCGGGCTCGCTGATCGGCGGCCGGCTGCATCGCGGCTTCGGGGGTGCGGCGGGCGAGATCGGTGCGCTGCATCTGCTCGGCCGCGACGTCACGCCCGAGACCTTGCTCTCCACGACGGACGAGCCGCTGCACCCGCTCGACGAGCAAGCGGTCACCGAGGTGTTCCAGCACGCCCGTGAGGGCGATCTGGGCGCGAAGGCGGCGGTCGAGCGGTACATCCAGCGGCTTGTCCACGATGTGGCGGCGCTGGTCCTCGCCCTGGATCCGGAGCTGGTGGTGATCGGCGGCTGGGCCGCGGGCCTCGACGGCGTACTGGAGCCGCTGCGCCGGGAGTTGGCCCGCTACTGTCTGCGTCCGCCGCGGGTGGCGCTGTCGATGCTGGGCGAGGCGGCGGTGGCGACGGGCGCGCTGCGGCTTGCGCTCGATCACGTGGAGGAGGAGCTGTTCGCGGTGGAGGGGACAGTGACCGGCCGCTAGGGACTGTCCTGTGGATCAGGCCCTGGACGAGTGGCTTCGATGCGTGTGACATAGCGTGTCCGACATGTCTGTTATCGCCACGGTCGCCGTAGTTGCGCTCGCCGTTCTCCACGTCTACATCCTGGTGCTGGAGATGTTCCTGTGGACGGGCCCCCGCGCCCGGGCGGCCTTCGGCACGACGGAGGAGTTCGCGGTCTCGACGAAGGCGATGGCCGCCAACCAGGGCCTGTACAACGGATTCCTGGCAGCCGGACTCCTGTGGGGAGCTTTCGCCCCCGATCCGGTCGGATTCCAGGTACGGGTCTTCTTCCTGGCCTGCGTCGCTGTCGCCGGCCTGTACGGCGCCGCGACGGCATCCCGCAAGATCCTCTTCGTGCAGACGGTGCCCGCCCTGGCGGTATTCGCCCTGGTGCTGCTGGCTCGCTGAAACTACGGTCCGCACTGTCGAGGACCCCGGTTCGGAGCGTTCTTCACCGTCCTCGCCCCCTCGCCGCCCCGGTCGAGGACGGTCGAAGCACGCGTCAGCCGACGCGGAGACCCACCGCCAGCGTCAGTTCGAGGACCCGGTGTGGCGAGGCGAGATCCGGAAACAGCTCCCGCAGCTGCGACATCCGGTACCGGACCGTCTGAGGGTGGACGAACAAGGCCGCCGCCACCTCCTCCCGCCTGCCCTGGTGCAGCAGCCACGCCCGCAACGTCTCCTCCAGCTTCCGCGCGGTCGCGGCGGGCAAGGTCTGCAACGGTGCGAGGGCCCGGGTACGCAGGTCCGCGAAGGCGTCCGCGTCGGCGGTCAGCACCAGCTCGGGCAGGTGGTCCTCGGTGTCGCGAATATCGCAGGAGAGGGAACGCGCGCGTACGGCTCGTGCGTACGAGGCGGAGGCACGCGTCCACGGCCGGGCCGGGCCGACCACGGCGGCGCGATCGGTCAGCAGCCGCAGAAGATGGGAGCGGTCGGCATCGGGGACGAGCAGCACACCGGTGGCATCCGGCAGATCGTCGAGGACGAGGGTGCTCGGGTCGAGCTCGCGGTAGGCGGGCCGGGCCTGGGCGGCGGGCAGCAGGACCGCGGTCAGGGAAAGCGGAGGCTGCCACCCGGCCCGTTGAGCAGAGGCGAGCAGTACGTCCGGGCTCGCGTCGGCGAGGAGGTCGCGGGCCAGTTGTTCCAGGTGACGCTCGTGGGCCCTGCCCCGGGCAGCCAGTTCGTCGGCGTGGCCCGCGGCGCTCGCGGCGGAGAGTTCGTCGATGTAGGCGAAGGTCAGCTCAGCGAACTTGGCGACCTCTGCGGCGGGCAGACCCGCGGGTACGGCACCTGCCGCCAGACATCGCCAGGCCACGCGGGCGCCGACGCGGTAGGCGCTGAGCAGCGCGTCCATCGAACGGCCGTCGCGCACCTCGCCGCGGCCCAACTCGTAGGCCGCGTCCCCTCCGTCGCCGCCCGTGGCCTTCCCGCTGGCGAGGTCCAGGTAGTGCCCCAGGGCGGTGCGGACGGCTCCGCGGATGGTGCCGCCCATACGGCCCGAAAGGGCGTTGGCGTAGGAAGGGACCTCGTCGATGATCGCCTGGACGACCTCGTCGGCGGTGGTCTTCAGTGCGGCCCGAAGCGCGGTGACGGTCGTCTCATCCAGGGCCAGTTCGCTGGCCCTCCGGGCTGCATGGCTCATGTTTTTGTTCCCTGCGCATAATTCTGCCGACCAGATTCACGTCCTGCGGTCAGGACTTTACGCCTTGAGGCGCAGCAAGCTGAACTCATGACGAGTGCAGCCCTTCGCAGCAGGGCGTGGAAACTGCTGGAGATGGTCACGACGCCGGTGCTGCCGTCGGACTACCTCGACCTGGTCAGCCCGCTGCGTGCGGGCGCCGACCTGCGGGGGCGGATCGAGGCCGTGCACCCCGAGACGGGTGACGCCGCGACCATCGTGATCAGGCCGGGACGAGGCTGGCGCGGCCACACAGCCGGTCAGTACGTGCGGATCGGGGTCGACGTCGACGGGGTGCTCCTGTGGCGTGCCTACTCCCTCACCTCACCGACGAACCGCCAGGACGGCCGCATCACGATCACCGTGAAGGCGATCCCGGACGGCAAGGTCAGCAATCACCTGGTGCGCAGGGCGAAAGCGGGCACGCTGATCCGGCTCGACCAGCCGACCGGTGACTTCGTGCTGCCGCGGGCCATGCCCGCGAAGGTGCTCTACCTGACGGCCGGCAGCGGCATCACGCCGGTGATGGGCATGCTGCGCGACACCGCGTTCGACGATGCCGTCATGGTCCACTGCGCGCCACAGCCGCAAGACGTGATCTTCCGCAAGGAGCTGCACGACCTGGTCGCGGAGAAGAAGCTGCGGCTCACCGAGGTGCACACCGACACGGACGGCATGCTCGACATCGCCCGTCTCGACGTACTCGTGCCCGACTGGGCCGAGCGCGAGACCTGGGCCTGCGGGCCGGCCGGTCTGCTCGACGCCGCCGAAAAGCACTGGGCCGACCACGGCGTCCCGGAACGCCTGCACACCGAACGCTTCCGCCCCAGCATCGTCGTCGCCGGCGGCGGCGGCGGGGTCACGTTCAGCGCCGCCCGCAAGGCCCTCGCCGCGGGCCGCGCCACGCCGCTCCTTGACGTCGGCGAGGAGGCCGGCGTGCTCATGCCCTCCGGGTGCCGCATGGGCATCTGCTTCGGCTGCGTCACGCCGCTCAAGTCGGGCGCCGTGCGCGACCTGCGCACCGGCGAGATCACCGAGGCCGAGCCGGGCGTCCTCATCCAGACCTGTGTGTCCGCCGCGGCGGGCCCCTGCGACATCGAACGGTAGGAGCACCTTGACCGCCATCGACCCCACCGCCCACCTGACCGCGGAGCAGATCGAAGAGCTCGGCCGCGAGCTGGACGCGATCCGCGACGAGGTGATCGCCGACCGCGGCGAGAAGGACGCCGCCTACATCCGTAAGGTCATCGCGGCTCAGCGCAAGCTCGAACTGGCCAGCAGGGGCGTGCTGCTGTTCTCGTTCTTCCCGCCCGCGTGGCTGATCGGCACCGCCGGGCTGTCCGTGGCGAAGATCATGGACAACATGGAGATCGGCCACAACGTCCTGCACGGCCAGTGGGACTGGATGCGGGACCCGAAGATCCACTCCACCACCTGGGAGTGGGATCACGTCTCGCCGTCCGATCAGTGGAAGCACTCGCACAACGAGCTGCACCACACGTACACCAACGTGATCGGCAAGGACAACGATCTCGGCTACGGCATCATGCGCGTCGACGAGGACCAGAAGTGGCACCCGTTCCACCTCGGTCAGCCGCTGTGGAACTTCCTCAACGCCTGCTTCTTCGAGTACGGCATCGCCGCGTACGACCTGGAGCTCGGCAAGAACCTGAACAAGCGCCGCCGCAAGAACCCGGAGTTCCGCGCACGGGCCAAGGCCGTGGGCCGCAAGATCCGCAAGCAGGTGCTCAAGGACTACGTGATCCACCCGCTGCTTTCGGGCCCGTCGTTCCTCACCACGCTCGCCGCCACGTTCACCGCGAACCTGGTCCGCAACGTCTGGACCCACTCGGTGATCATGTGCGGGCACTTCCCCGAGGGCGTACAGGTCTTCGAGCGCCGGTCGATCAACGGCGAGACGCGCGGCCAGTGGTATCTGCGCCAGATGATGGGCTCGGCGAACATCAGTGGCAGCAAGGCCATGCACTTCATGACCGGCAACCTGTCGCACCAGATCGAGCACCACCTGTTCCCGGACCTGCCGAGCAACCGGTACGCCGAGGTCGCGGTGAAGGTGCGCGCGCTGTTCGAGAAGTACGAGCTGGAGTACGTCACCGGCCCGCTGCCCAAGCAGGTCTTCTCCGCGTGGCACAAGGTCTTCCGGCTCTCGCTGCCGAACAAGAAGCCCAAGGTCGAAACGCCGGACCGCGAGCGGGAGCGGGAGCTCGTCGCCGTCTGATTCCCGGTCCTGGTTTCGCTGTCACACCCCGAGGCCCGCTCGCCGTCACCCCCGAGGCCTGCCGCTCACACGACCGGGCCCGCCGCGGAGGGGGCGACGGGCCGTCTCGCTCAGGAGGCCCTGCGCTCCTGTTCGGAGTGGAACTCCACATCGCCGCCGAACGTCAGGCGGCAGGTGTCGGCGCGGTACGTGGCCACCGACACCGCGGCGGTACGCCCGCCGTGGCCGAAGTAGCGGGTGGTCACCAGGAGTACGGGCGCACCGGGCAGCCGGTCGAGCTGCCGGGCGTCGTCGGCGCGAGCCGAGCCCAGCTCGACCGCGCGGTCCTCGCCCTCGAAGCCGAGCCGCTGCAGTTCGCGCAGCACGACGCGGGCGCGCGTGACGCCGTCCGGAATGTCTATGGCCGACAGGTCGGGCACCGAGGCGGCCGGCACATAGAGCAGGTCGGCGGCGACGGGCTGTCCGCTGTACATCCGCGAGCGGCGCAGCATGTGGACGGCCTCGTCGGCTCCCGTGCCGAGCAGTTCGGCGACCACGGCGGGCGGGATCTCCTGGGTGCAGTCGGCGGGCTGCCAGGCGTCACCGGAGCTGCCCGGCCAGCCGTTTCCGGCGGCTCCGACGGCCACGCCCATACGGGGCGGGGCGACCGTGGTACCGACGCCGCGGCGGCGCTGCAGCCGGCCTTCGAGTTCGAGCTGTTCCAGCGCCTGGCGCAACGTAGCGCGGGCGACGCCGAAACGGGCCGCCAGATCACGCTCGTTGGGAAGAATCTCGCCGACCGCGAACTCGGAGTCCAGCGCCTCACCGATCACGGTCTTGAGGTGCCAGTACTTCGTCTCCGGTGCCGTCTCCAGCTGCGTGGTCCCCACCCTGATCCTCCGCATTCGCCCTGGCGTAAATGCCCAGCCACTGGCGGCTTTTACGTGCCCTTGTTTATTAAAGGTTCCTGCACTATCCGCGACGATAGGGCTGCGCACACCCTTGGTCAAGACCAATCCTCGCTCCGTTACAGAGCGCAGCGCTCCGCTCTCATGAGGTGTTCACGAGCTTGTCGCGCACAGGAAAGCCCCCGCCACGGAAGGCGGGGGCTCTTCAGCAAAGGGGACTTGGCGCCCGTATCGGAAAATCCCGGCAATCAATCCTTCTCGTTCACCAGGAGGGAATCCAACTTGTCCGGATTGCGCTGGACGTACACGCATCGGACGAGGCCGTCGGCGATGTCGAGCTGCATCATCACGTCGACCTTGCCGTCGATGATCCCCAACAGGGCCGGGCCGCCGTTGAGTTCGACGATGCGGTATTCGTCCAGGGCCGCGCCCGTCTGCCCGGCGACGCCGTGCAGGAAGCGGCCGACCTTGTCCGCGCTCTCCAGGACCCGCAGTGGCGCCTTGGACTTGCCGCCGCTGTCGCCCACGAGGCGAGCGTCGGGCGCGAGCATGCCGATCAGCCCGTCGAGGTCGCCCGCGCCGGCGGCGGCGAGGAACCGCTCGGTGAGCGTGCGGCGTTCGACCGGGTCGACGTCATAGCGGGGTTTGCGTTCGTCGACATGTTTGCGGGCGCGGCCGGCCAGTTGACGTACCGCCGCCTCGGAGCGGTCGAGGGTCTCGGCGATCTGTGCGAACGGGAAGCCGAAGGCCTCGCGCAGCACGAACACCGCCCGCTCGAGGGGCGAGAGCGACTCGAGGACCACCAGGACGGCGAGGGATACGGAGTCCGCGAGCACCGCTTGTTCGGCGGTGTCGGGCACCTTGTCGCCGAACTCCGTGTAGACCGGTTCCGGCAGCCAGGGTCCGACATAGGCCTCGCGCCGCGACTGCGCCTGCCGCAGCCGGTCGATGGCGAGCCTGGTGGTGATCCGCACCAAAAAGGCGCGCGCGTCCTTGACGTCCGTACGGTCCGCGGCCGACCAGCGCAGCCAGGCCTCCTGGACCACGTCCTCGGCGTCCGCCACGCGCCCGAGCATGCGGTAGGCGACGCCGGTCAGGAGCGGGCGCCGGGCTTCGAATTCATCCACAAGAGTGTCGGTCGGCACCGTTCCATCCCACCTGACGCCACGCGCCTGTGTCCAGCCGGGACCCAACAAGGGGTTACCCAACAGTAGTTGTTGCTGACAGACTGTCTAGGAGCTTCCGATTGCCCCGGAGCGTCCAGCGCCACCGCCGTGTTGTCCACCGACGAGGAGCAGCATGTCCGCCACCGTCACCTTCAGCGTCGACTCCGCCCAGGGCCCGAAGGATGTGAGCGTCGTCTACCGACGCGAGGGTTCGGGCGATCCGGTGCTTCTGCTGCACGGCATCGGGCACCACCACCAGGCCTGGGACCCGGTGTTCGGGATTCTCGCGGCCGAGCGTGACGTGATCGCCGTGGACCTGCCGGGGTTCGGTGCCTCACCCGCGCTGCCCGACGGTTTCGCGTACGACCTCGCGAACTTCGTCCCCGCGCTCAGCGCCCTGTGCAAGGCCCTCGACATCGAACGGCCGCATGTGGTGGGCAATTCGCTGGGCGGTCTGCTGGCGCTCGAGATGGGGCGCGAGAAGCTCGTACGGTCGGTGACCGCGCTGTCGCCGGCCGGATTCTGGACACAGGCGGAGCGGCGTTACGCCTTCGGCACGCTCCTTGCGATGCACCGGGGCGCCAAGCTGCTCCCGCTGCCGGCGATCGAGCGGCTCTCCCGCTCCGCGGCCGGTCGGGCCGCGCTGACCAGCACCATCTACGCACGGCCCGGGCGCCGTTCACCCGAGGCGGTGGTCGCCGAGACGCTGGCGCTGCGCGAGGCCACGGGCTTCCACGCGACCCTGGCCGCCGGGCGCGGGGTCCAGTGGAGCGACGATGTCGACTCCGTGCCGGTCACCATCGGCTGGGGTACCCGGGACCGGCTGCTGCTGCGCCGCCAAGGGGTGCGGGCCAAGCGGGCGATACCCGGCGCCCGCCTCATCGCTCTGAGGGGGTGCGGTCACGTGCCGATGAACGACGATCCGGCCCTCGTGTCCCGCGTCATCCTCGACGCCAGTTCCTGACGGGACGGCTGCCTTCGCGAACACCCCCGAGCCCAGGGCGACTCCGAGCCCGACGAGCACACTGCCGACCGCCTGCGCCGCGCCGTAGTGCCCCGTGCCGACCAAGGGCGCGGTCGCGGCGGCGGCCACGGGGATGAGGCCCGAGAAGAGCGTGGCCCGTTCGGCACCGATGCGCTGCATCCCCGCGTACCAGCAGACGAAGCCGATGACCGTGACGATCACCGCCTGCCAGAGCAGCGCGGCCGCTTCGGCCCCGGTCGGTACGCGCAGGGCGTGGGTGCCCTGGCTCAGCAGCCCGATGAGCAGGGACTCGACGGCGGCGATCCCGCACACCGTCGCCGAGAGCAGTTTGGGTCCGAGCGGGCGCACCAGAGGTACGGCGATCACCGCGAAGCCCACCTCACCGAGCAGCGCGCACACCGAGAACGCGATCCCCGCGGCATCGGTCCTGCCCCAGCCCTGCACCGTGAACGCCCCGGCCGCGACCAGCAGCGCGCCGTACAGGACGGGCCTTGTCGGCTTACGGGAGCCGAGCAACGGGACGAGCACCGCCACGACCACCGGCGCGCAGCCCACGAACACACCGGGGACGGCGGGTTCGGCGGTGCGCTCGGCGTAGAGCACCGCCAGGTTGAAGCCGACCATGCCGACGGCCGCGAGCAGGGCGAGACGTCCCCATTGGCGGCGGGTCAGGCGGCGCAGCGGTGCGAGGGCGCCGCGTCCGAGGAACGGAAGCAGCAGGAGACAGGCGAGCCCGTAGCGCAGGAACTGCCCTCCGGCGTACGGGTAGTCGCCGAGCACGCTGTTCGCGGTGAACGAGGCGCCGACCAGGCAGCAGGCGAAAGCGGCGAGGAGGCTGCCGCGCGCGGTGGTGAGGTGTGGTGCGGTCATGCCGTTGACGCTAGAGAGCGAGGCGGTCCGCATTAAGGTCCACTTTCATGACGCCATCGGGGACCAATTCGCCTGCCGTCCAGGACCATGCGCAGGGCTGGACCACCGCCTGGGAGCTGCTGCTGCCCGCGGCGGCCGCGCCCGCGCGCTCCCGCGGCAAGGCACTGCAGTCGGCGCTGCGCGAGGCCGTGCGTTCGGGCCGGCTCGCTCCGGGGACCAGACTGCCTGCCAGCCGCGCGCTCGCCGGTGACCTGGGCGTTTCGCGCGGTCTGGTCACGGAGGCGTACGAGCAGTTGACGGCCGAGGGATACCTGCGGGCGGGCCGCGGTGCGGGGACCTGGGTGGGCGGTGCGGTGGCGGCCTCGGCGGCCGCACCCTCCCCGACTCGCCACGCCGCCGACGCCCTGCCGCACCCCCGGCTCAGCCTCCTGCCCGGCATCCCCGACCTGTCCCTGTTCCCCCGTTCCGCCTGGTCCGCGGCCCAGCGCGCGGTGCTGGCCGGACTGCCCCACGCCTCGCTCGGCTACCCGGATCCGCGCGGTCTGCCCCGACTGCGTACGGCGGTGGCCCACTTGCTCGCCCGTAGGAGGGGTGTGGTCGTCACGCCCGAGCGGGTCGTGATCTGTTCCGGGGTCTCCCAGGCCATGACGCTGCTCGGCCTGGTGCTGTACGCGCGCGGGGAGCGGACGGTGGCCGCGGAGGATCCGGGCAGCCCCGAACACGCGGAGCTCTTCGCCCACTCGGGGATGCGGACCGTGCGCATAACTCTGGACGCGCAGGGCCCGGACCTGGCAGTGCTGCGCGAGCACGGGGTGCGCACGCTGGTGGCCACGCCTTCGCATCAGTTTCCGTCGGGGATCGCCTACTCGGCGCGGCGTCGCGCTCAACTCCTCGACTGGGCGCGGTCGGTGGACGGCCTGGTCATCGAGGACGACTACGACGGGGACTTCCGCTACGACCGCGCACCGGTGGGCGCCCTGCAGGGCCTCGACCCGGACCACGTCGCGTACACCGGCTCGGTCAGCAAGTCACTGGCTCCCGGGATGCGGCTCGGCTGGGTGGTCGTGCCCGAGGGGCTGACCGAGGCGATCGTGGCCCGCAAACGCCTCATGGACCTCGGGAACCCCGCACTCGACCAGGAAACGCTCGCACGGTTCATCGAACGCGGCGACTACGACCGGCACTTGCGGCGCTGTCTGCGGACGTATCGCGAGCGGCGCAACGTCCTGGTGGCGGCGCTCGCACAGTGGCTCCCGGGCACGGACGTGACGGGTATCGCCGCCGGTCTGCATGTGATCGCCGCTCTTCCCCGAGGCGCGGGCGCGGGCCCCGCGCTCACGGAGCGGGCGGCGGAGCTCGGCCTGTCCATCCGTCCTCTGGAGTCGTACTCGTCCGCTCCCCCGCCCGACGGCCGTGCGCATCTGGTCATCGGATACGCGCACTTGACGCCGGAGCGGATCGCCGAGGCCGTGGGACTGCTCGCTCAGGTGGTGCGGAGCGGTCGGGCGGATCGGTGATCAGGGGCTGCCCGCCGCCAGATAGCCGAGGATGAGCAGACCGAAGCCCACCGGCAGATAGACGAGGGTGAGCAGGATCGGCATCCAGCCGACGACCCAGCCGCGCAGGGAGCGTCCGGGCACCATTTTGTTGTTGGCCCTGCGCACCTCGTCCTCGAGTCCGAGCCGTTCGGCGGCGCGGGCGGACACCGCGACGCCGGCGTCGATCGGCCGTTCAAGAAGCGCGCGGCGTACGAGCCGGTCGACGTCGGCGTCGCGGTGTCCGCCCCTCAGCTTGTTCACGATGACCCGTACACCATGGGCGTCCGTCAGGATCAGCCGGTCATCCGTGGACCCCTGGCCCGCGACCTCGCTCCGGCCGACCTTGGTGAGCCGGGCGAGGTCGACGGGCCTGCCGCCGGTCAGCGTGCGCGCGGACAGCAAGTCCTTCTCGTACGCGGTGACATGCCAGCCGGTCGAGGCGTAGAAGAGGACCAGGACGCTGATCAACGGCGTGGCCATGTTGCCGAAGACCAGAGCGTCGGAGACGAGCCCGGCCTGGACCAGGAGCGCCGTGGCGACCAGGTACACCGGGGGCAGCAGCCACGCGAACCAGTCCGTCACCTGACGCGCTCTGCGGCCTGTGCCCGGGGATATCGCCGCGTTGCCTGGTGAGGCGGTGGTTGCACCGGAGTTGAGCGCCATGAGCATGACGTTATCGCGGAGGGCTCCCGGGTCAGGAGTTGGACCAGGCGCGGGTGCACAGGACGAGCCGGTAGCCGTCGGGGTCCTGGAGCGTGACGCCCCATTCGTTCCAGTACGGGTTCGGCGACTGGACGCGCTTGCCGCCGTGCTCCTCGATCCGGGTCACCAGCTCGTCCGGCACGGGACCGTCCAGGTAGAGCACGAGGAGGTCCTCCTCGGTGGGCCGCGGGGCGACCGGGTGCTCCGCGTCGTGGACGAGCTCCAGGTGCCAGTCGGCGTCCGGCCAGCCGAGCATCAGCAGGTCATGGGCGCCGGGGCCGTGATCGCCCTCGGTGCGCCAGACGACGCCGAGCCCGAGGCCCTCCACGTAGAACTTCTCCGCGGCGGCGAGGTCGAGGGACGGACGGGCGATACGGATGTGGCTGCGGCCGTCGATGGTCATGCGGGGCTCCCCCAGGTCGTTCCCGATCTTGCCGGGCAAGCCTATGCGGCACCGATCACCAGGTCATCGGGCCCTGGTCGTACGACCTGGGGTGGCGATCGGGAGTGCCTCTCGGGCCTGGGTCCTAGGACCCGATGACCATGAGCGGCCGCACCTTGGCCCGCCGTCAGGAGCCGCACCTGGCTCGACATCAGAAACGGGCCGTTCAGGGCTGCAGCACGAGGCGACCGCGCACTCCGCCCTTGGCCATGGCGCGATGGGCGTCGGCGGCCTGTTCCAGCGGCAGCACGGCGTGGACGCGGGCCGGCAGCCGGCCGGCTGCGACGCCGGCCAGCAGCGGGCTCAGCCGCGAGCCGTCGGGGTGGGACACCACGACATCCACCGTGATCCCGCGTTCGGCCGCAGGTTTGGCGCTCGGCTGGACGCCGACGAAGGCTCCGCCGTCACGTACCAGGGCAAGGGCTTGTTCCTGCAGGGCCGCGCCGTCGGCGACCGCGTCATAGCCGGGCTCGGCGTGCGAGGTGAACTCGGCGCCCAGACCGCGGACGAACTCCTCGTCCTCCTCCCTGGCCAGGCCCGTCACCTGCCAGCCGCGCTCCGGCGCGAGGGCGGCTGCATAGCTTCCGACCGCGCCCGCCGCCCCCGTCACCAGCAGCCTGCGGCCGCTGTCGGGCGCGTCGCCGAGCAGGTCCAGCAGCTGGGCGGCGGCGGTCGCGTTGAGCGGCACCGTGGACGCGACGGTCAGGTCCAGGCCGTCGGGAACGACGGCGAGGTTGGCGGCCGACACGAGGAGTTGTTCGGCGTACGTCCCGAAGTCCCGGTCGAAGCCGTCGATGAAGCCGGCGACGCGGGTGCCGACGGGCAGTTCGACACCCGGGCCGACGGCGGAGATCGTGCCGGCGAAGTCCCATCCCAGACCGGTGTGTTCGGGCTGGTGGACCATACCCAGGGCGTGGAAGACACCGTGTACGACTCCGAGGTCCACGGGGTTGACCGCGGCCGCGGCGATCCGCACCCGGACCTCGCCGGGTCCGGGCTCGCTCACGGGAAGGTCGACGAGCTCGATCGAGTCGGGCCCCTCGGGGGAACGGACGACGGCGGCACGGAAGGTGGCTGTGCTCATGGGGTGCTCCTCGCGGGTTGTGCTCGGCTGCTGACCTCCCTCACTCTGGAGCGGCAGCTCTCCAACGGGAAGCAGGCACCTGAAAGTGCGTAACTCCCCATCCTCATCCGGAAGGAGCGGACGATGCCGACCAAGACGGCGGCCCAGGAGCGGGCACAGGCGAAGATGAGGTACGACGCGTTCCTGGACGGCTGCCCCAGCCGCCAGTTGCTCGCCCGTATCTCGGACAAGTGGGTCGCGCTGGTCCTGGCCGCGCTCTGCAGCGAAGGGCCCGGAGGACACGGCGCAGGCGAGCCGCGGTCGATGCGCTACTCCGAGCTGGCGCGCCAACTCGCCGGAGTCAGCCAGAAGATGCTCACCCAGACACTGCGCTCCCTCGAACGCGACGGCCTGGTCACCCGCACCGTGACACCGACCGTCCCGGTCACCGTCACCTACGAGCTCACCGACCTCGGCCTCTCCCTCCAGCACGTGATGCGCGGCCTCAAGGCGTGGGCCGAGGCGCATATGGACGAAGTGTTCGTCCACCGCGGGAGTTACGACAGCGACGGCACCGCCTGACCTTGGCCGCCGTCATCCGCGCGGCCTCTCGGCCTGCCGCGTAGAGCGCGCCGTGTTCCCTTGCGCGGTAAGGGAGTTGTTCACTTGGGGTTCGTATGCGCGCCGTCGTGCACCAGTAGGTCTGTTCCCGCGCACTTGTCGGTCCCGTCCCAGGAGGCTCACCGATGTCATCAGGTCAGCAGGGTTCCGTTCCCGGCCGCCGCTCCGTGCTGCGTGGTTCGCTCGCCGCGTCCGCCGCGCTGGCCCTGCCCGCGGTCGGCGCCGCTCCGGCGCTCGCCCTGTCGGGGCGTCCGCGTGCCGAGTGGGGTGTGCAGAGCGGGGACGTCGACGCGCACTCCGGTCTGGTGTGGGTGCGCTCCGACCGGCCGGCCCGGATGATCGTGGAGACCTCCGCGAGCGAATCGTTCCGCCGTACGCACACTTGGCACGGACCGCTGCTCGGTCCCGGCAGCGACTACACGGGGACGACACGGTTGCGGGGGCTGCCCGCGGGTGAGCGGATCCACTACCGCGTGACGCTGGCCGATCCCGAGGACCCCCGGCGTACCGGCCGCCCGGTGACCGGCACCTTCCGTACCGCGCCCGAGCGGCGGCACCAGGATGTGCGCTTCGTATGGTCGGGCGACATCGCGGGCCAGGGCTGGGGCATCAACCCGGAGCTCGGCGGCTACCGGGTCTTCGAGGAAATGCGCCGCAGACACCCCGACTTCTTCCTGTGCAGCGGCGACACGGTGTACGCGGACGGGCCGCTGCAGCCGACGGTGACGCTGCCGGACGGGCGTATCTGGCGGAACGTGACGACCGAGGAGAAGGCGAAGGTCGCCGAGACGCTGGCCGAGTTCCGCGGCACGTTCCGCTACAACCTGCTCGACGAGAACCTGCGTCGCTTCAACGCCGAGGTCCCCTCGATCGTCCAGTGGGACGACCACGAGGTCCGCAACAACTGGTACCCGGGTCAGATCCTGGACGACGTCCGCTATACGGAGAAGAACGTCGACGTGCTCGCCGCGCGGGCCCGGCAGGCCTTCGGCGAGTACTTCCCGATCAGTACGCTGCCCGGCGGCCGGAGCGGGGGGCGGGTGCACCGGGTGGTCCGGCACGGTCCGCTGCTCGATGTGTTCGTCCTGGACATGCGCACGTACCGCAACGCGAACTCCCCGAACCGGCAGACCGACGACCCGGTGGGCATCCTCGGCGTCGAACAGCTCGCCTGGCTGAAGCGGGAGCTGTCGCGCTCGCGCGCCGTGTGGAAGGTGATCGCCTCCGATATGCCGCTCGGCCTGGTGGTCGCGGACGGAGCGGTGAACTTCGAGGCGGTCGCGCAGGGCGACCCGGGTGCGCCGCTGGGACGCGAGCTGCAGATCGCGGAGCTGCTGCGGCACATCAAGCACCAGCGGATCACCGGCACCCTGTGGCTGACCGCCGACGTCCACTACACCTCCGCGCAGCACTACGACCCGTCGCGGGCTGCGTTCAAGGACTTCGCCCCGTTCTGGGAGTTCGTCTCCGGGCCGTTGGCGGCGGGCGGGTTCCCTGCGGTGAAGCTGGACGGCACGTTCGGGCCCGAGCAGTCCTTCGTGAAGGCGCCGACGCGCGCCAATGTGTCACCGGCCGAGTCGCCGCAGTACTTCGGCGAGGTCGACATCGACGGCGGCAGCGGGGAGTTGACGGTGCGCCTGCGCGAGGACACCGGGGCCGTGCTGTTCACGAAGGTGCTGCAGCCGGGGCGGGTCGGCCAGTGAGCGACCTCAACCCGTTCTGAACTGCGGATTGTTAATGCCCACGGCCGTTGTCAGTGGCGCCGTCTACGGTCTTTTGCATGACGCGATCACTGCAGGCCGTGGCCTATCACCGACCCTCCGCGCTGGAGTCCGGACCGCTGGGACAGCGGCTCGGACTCGAGACCTCGCGCGGGGTCACTCCCGCGGGGCGGGTGGACCATCCGCGGTTCTTCTCGGGGTTCGTGACCGAGCCGCGGACAGCCGCCGCGGCGCTCCTTGCCGTGGCCGATGTGGCGGCCGCGCGGTACTGGCAGCCG
This sequence comes from Streptomyces sp. N35, assembly GCF_016464295.1. Classification (NCBI taxonomy): domain Bacteria; kingdom Bacillati; phylum Actinomycetota; class Actinomycetes; order Kitasatosporales; family Streptomycetaceae; genus Streptomyces; species Streptomyces sp. N35. The sequence continues at coordinate 22,977 of NZ_JAEIMH010000094.1, forward strand.
CAGCGGCCCGCGTCCTACGACCCGGTGGTGACGGGCAGCGGTGACCGGCTGCGGTTCGAGTCCTTCTCCGGGTGCGGCGGTGTGCTGGCCCGCCTCGACATCCTGAGTGCGGGTCTGGACGGGGGCGAGGTCGGGCACGGCACGACCAATGTGGACGTCAACCATCCGCTCAGAGAGGCGCTGTCGCGGGTCGGCTCGGACGATCCGCTCCATCTGCGGGTCGGACCGGACGAGTTGGCGGTCACCACGGTGGACGGTGCGGTGATCGAGAAGAAGGTGCCCCTGCCCGACCGCTGGCTGCGCGGCTTCGCCGAAGCCCAGGTCGTGGCTTGCGGCTTCGAGTTGCGGGCCGAGTTGCCCGCCGCGGAGGCGGTGCGCTTCCTGCGCGGCCTGCCGCGCGCGGGCGCACGGGGCGCCTCCCGAGGGGCGATGTGGGTGGTTCCGGCCGGGCGCGGACTGCGGCCGACCACGCGGCCGGTGCCGGGCGCGGTGTGCCTGCCGGGGCCCGAGCGGCTTTCCGCGCTGCAGCGGGTGCTGCGCCATGCCACGGCGCTGCGGGTGTACGGGCCGGCCGCCACGGACGCGTCACCACTTGCCGGCGCGTGGGAGGTTGCGCTGCCGGGGATGCGGCTCACCCTCACCCTCTCCCCCGATGCGGCCCGCGGATTCTCGGGCGAAGGCGGTGTGCTGGATGCGCTCGCGGGGGCCGAAGCGGCCGAGGACGCGGAGCTGGTCTCGGTGCTGCTCGCGTGGGAGCCCCGGATCGACCTCGCCGAACTGGCCTCTTCCGCCGGGCTTTCCGTGGAGCGGGTGCGGGCGGCGCTCGTGTATCTGGGCACCTCGGGCCGGGTGGGTTACGACGCGGCGGAAGCGGCGTACTTCCATCGCGAACTGCCGTATGACAGCGACCGGGTGGAGCGGCACAATCCGCGGCTGAGGAACGCGCGGGCGCTGGTGGCCCGCCACGCGGTCACGCTGGACGCAGAGATGGCCACGGTGCGGGCCAAGGACGGGCATGTGCATCGCGTCCGCGCGGAGGGTGGCGTGCTGACCTGCACGTGTCCTTGGTGGGCCAAGTACAGGGGCGGGCGCGGCCCGTGCAAGCATGCGCTCGCGGTGCGCCTGGTCCGTCGGGGAGAGATCGCGGGCGCGTCTCCGGCGGACATGCCGGCGCCTGTTGCCGGCGCTGAGGCGACGATCGAGGGGAACGCACGATGAGACTCCTGACCAGTGGAGCCGTGGACGCGGCACGCGCCGAGGCCGGGCCCGGGGTGCTCGATGTGTACGAGGCGGTGCAGCAGGGCGATGCCGAACGTGCCGCGCAGTGCGTCGGCAAGCTCGATCTCGTTCAACGGCGTGTCTGCATGGACCTGTTGAAGAAACTGCGGTCGGCCAACCGTGGCGTGTGGACCTGGGACAACCGCGAGCGCCTGCGGGCGCTGGCCGTGGCAGGGGCGGGCTGCCAGACGGGGGCCGCGGCTGCCTCCGCCTGGATCGCGGCACGCGATTTCACCTGGGCACCGGCCCCTGACGCGCTGCTGCTCGACGTGCTCGCCGAGCGTGCGCCCGAGTGGCTGGCCGATGTGGCGCACCGGCTGGCCGAACGGCCCCGCTCGGCCGATATCTCGTACGAGCTGATGGCCGGGCTCGTACGGCTCAGCGGGTGTGCGGCCCCGACGACCGAGGCGTATGTGCATGGTTGGGTGTTCTCGCACTTCCGCGGCCGGCGGATGTCTCTGATCGACGGGCTGCGCGGTGACCCGGATCTGACCGAGCTCGTGGCCGCGTTCTTCGTGACGCCGGAAGTGGGCAGCTACGCCCAGTTCACGTTTCCCGGCGAGCCGGGCGAGAACACCTGGCCCGAAGCACTGGCACTGCTGACCCGGGACGGTGTGCTCGACCGGCCCACCATGGTCGCCTCCTGTCTGGCGCGACTGCTGCGCGGCGGGCGCCAGATGGACGAGCGGATGTTCCTGCGGCTGCTCGGAGAACTGGCCCTGACGCGCGAGGAGCAGCTCGCCCACCTCGCCGACTGGACCGCCCTCGCTGCCGATGCGAGTTCACCGATCGCCGCGCACGCGCAGACCGTGCTCGGGGGCTTGGCCCTCGACGGCGGTCTGTCCGACGGGCGGCTGGCGGACGTGACCCGCGCGGTGCTGTTCCGTACGGAGAAGAAGCTGGTGCGGGCGCAGTTGGTGCTGCTCGGCAAGGTGCTCAAGTCCCGGCCCGCGGCGGCCGGGGAGCTGCTGCCGGCGGTGGCGGAGGCGTTCGGGCACGCGGACACCGATGTCCAGGAGCGGGCGCTGAAGCTGGTGGGCCGGCACACGGACGCGCTCGACCGGATGCAGCTCGCCGAGCTCGCGACGGCCGCGGAGTTGCTCACGCCGGGGCTGCGGGGCGGCGCTGCGGAGATGTTGGGGCAGCCGATCGGCGAGGAGGGTGAACTCCCTTACGCGTACGAGGAGTTCCTGCCGCCCGCCACCGAGTGGACCCCTGTGAGCCCGGCCGGGGCAACACCTGCCGAGGTGGCGGAGGACGTCAGCGTGCTCCTGGCAGGGGCGCCCAATGACCTCGTCACGTTCGAGCGGGCCCTGGACGGGCTGATGCGGCAGGCCGCACGTGACCGCGCGGCGCTGACGGACGCGCTGCGTCCGGTGGTCGAGGCCCAGCGCTGGTGGGAGCACATCGGCTCATGGATCGAGCGCCAGGACTCCTTTCACTTTCTCGCGAGCGGTATCGAGATCGTCGTCGCGGCGGTGCTCGGCCAGCTGCGCATGGAGGTGCTGCACCGCAGGGTTCAGCACACTTCGTCCGGAGCCTCGGCCACGCGGGGCGGGCCGGCCGCTGTCCGCGATGCGCGCTGCTGGGAGGCGGCCCACCGGATCCACTCGGATCCCAGCCCGTTCCTTCTCGCGACCCCGACGGACAGCTCCGGCGCCCTCGAGGCGGCGGTCCTCGTCGAGCGCCTGGAGGAGTACACGCGGCTCGGGGCCCGTGTCGGCGAGATGGACTTCGGTCAGGCGTTGCTGCGCGTTCGGTTCGAGGGTCCTTCGGGCATCGACGGCGCTGCGGGTGCCGTCGCACCCCCGGGGCCCGAAGGGCCTGCGGGAGATGCACAGTTGAGCGTCCTGGCCGCCCGGGCCGATGCCCTCGGGACCTCCCACGGAACACGCCTGGCCCAGCATCTGCGCGGGGGATCGCTGCCGGCGCCGGAGTCGCACCGCGAGCACCGGGAGATCTACCGCGCCCGCACGGTGCTGGTCGACCTCGGGGAGCTGCCCGGGCTGCAGGAGCGCTTCGGTGGCCCCCTCGCCCGCCTGGGGCGTCCGGTGACTCCGGCAGAACCCGATCACTCCCCGGTCACGCACTACCGGCATCTGCTCGCCGTGCTGCCCGCACAGCCCGAGCTGGTCGCCGCGCGGCTGCTTCACTTCATGTCGGGCGTGGCCTGCCACAACTTCGCGCCTCAGCAGGGCTATCTGGCCGCCCTCGCCGAAGCACCCGGCCCCGCGGGCCAGGCCGTGCACCTCTCGGTGGCGTACGGTCTCGCCGCCCGTCGGCCGCAGGACCGACTCGAAGCCGTCGACGCCCTGCTCGTCCTGGCCGCCCGCGGCACATTGGACCCCGAGCGCCTGGGAGCCGACATCGCCGAGCTGGCGGAGCTCACGCTCATCAAGCCGGGCCGTTTCGCGGACGGGTTGCGCGCGGGGGCCGGCACGGGTGCGTACGCCACGGTCTGGGCGATACTCCGCACCACCCTGCCCGCACTGCTCGCCCAGGAGAGTCTTCCGGCCAAGGCACTCGGCGACTTCCTCGAACTCGGAGCCGACTGCGCGGAACGCTGCGCTGCCCGTGCCGGGATACCGGAACTGACCGAGCGGGCGAGCCGGGCCGGCACGTCGCGCGTGCAGAACCAGGCCCGGCGCCTGCACCGGGCGTTGGGCGGATAGCGGGCGGCTCAAGGGCGGGACGCGGGCGGCTCAAGGGCGGGCGGCACGGCACGCATGACGGCCGGCTCAAGGGCGGGCGGCACGACACCCAACTCAGGGACGGGCGGCCCGGTCGACGGGCAGCCGCCCGCCCCGACCCCCGTTCACAGCCGCTCCGACCTGGGGCGATTCCCGATGCAACCCGGAAGCAATCTGAACGCAAAAAGGGCAGAAGGGAACTTAACCGCTCAGTCACAAAGCGTTCGTGATCACGCAACACCGATCGTCCAGAGTGCTGGCATGACGGAAGTGACTTCTGAGACCACCACCGGGTCCACACACGGGACCCGGACCAAGCCCACGGCCCGGCGGTGGGGCAAACTCCGCGCCGACCGCTCCCCGCGCCATGGACGCCATCACTGGCGTCGTGATGTCGTCGAGCTCGCCGCGCTGTTCACCGCCGTGGCGGTCGCGGACACCATCGCGAAGACCGTGGTCAAGGGGCCGCGCGGCCCGTTCATGCTGATCGCCTCGGCCGTGGCCCTGGTGGCCACAGCCGTATTTCACACCTGGTGGGCGCGACGACATAGCCACGCACCGCCGGCCCCGCCACCGCTCGCACCGGCACATACCGGGGAGCACACCGACGCCACCCCTCCGGAGGTGCCGACCACCCTGTGGCGGATGCGGACCACCGTGCGCGACGAGCCGGGTTCGCTGGCCGCGTTGTGCGCCGCGCTCGCCGGGCTGCGGGTGGACATCCTCAGCCTGCAGACGCATCCGCTCGCGCAGGGCACGGTGGACGAATTCCTGCTGCGTGCCCCGCAGGACCTCCCCGCCGCCGACCTCACACGGGCGGTCGCGGCGGCCGGGGGCTCCGGCACCTGGATCGAGCGGGCCGATGCCCACGGCCTGGTGGACGCGCCCACCCCCCACCTGGGCCTGGCCACCCGTACGGCCCTGGACGCCGCCGAACTCCCGCTCGCGCTGCGGCAGTTGCTCGGCCGGTGCACCATCCGCTCCGTGCCGGCCAAGTCCCGGGCCCGCACCGCGCGGAACTCGCCCGTCGAGGGCCGCCTCGACGACTGTGTGCTGCGGCTGCGGGACGGGGAAGGCGGCGAGATCGTGATCGAGCGGCCGTATCTGCCGTTCACGCCCACCGAGTTCGCCCGCGCCCGGGCCCTCGTCGAGCTGGACGCCCGGCTCGGGCCGCGGATTCCGCGCGCCCAGGACGTGCTGACGCTGCCGGAGGGCAACGCGATCACGGTGCGCCGCGCGGACCTCGCCGACGCCGAAGCGGCCAAGGCGATGCACGAGCGCTGCTCCCCCGACACCCTGCGGCTGCGCTACCACGGGCCGGTCGGCGACGCCGACAAGTACCTCAACCACCTGCTCGGTCCGCGCCACGGCCGCACCCTCGCCGTGCAGACCGCATCGGGCCGCCTGGTCGCGCTCGGGCATCTGCTGTGGGACGGCGACGAGACCGAGGTGGCGCTGCTCGTCGAGGACGACTGGCAGCGCCGCGGCATCGGCGCCGAACTCCTCGACCGCCCGGTCGCGGGGGCGGGCGGGGGC
>NZ_JAEIMH010000094.1:28490-35362 GCF_016464295.1 Streptomyces sp. N35
GCCCACCGCCCGGCCCGGTGGGGTGGAGGGCGGGCCCGGGCCCGGCTGCGCGAGCGTGTACGCGGTGACCCGGGCACCCAACACCGGCATGGTCGCGGCGATGCGCGGCCTGGGACTGCCGCTCGACTACCAGATCGAGGAGGGCACGCTGGTGATCACGGCTCGGCTCGACGCCCATGGGGGTCCCACCCGCTCGAGCGCAGCCGAGAGCTCGGGGGCCGTCAACTCACCGCTCCCGTACGCCGTCCAGCCCTCTCCTGTCGATCCTGACGGCCACTGAGCGCCTGGTCCAGATCGGCCCACAGGTCCTCGACGTCCTCCAGGCCGACCGACATCCGCAGCAGCCGGTCGCTCACACCCGAGGAGCGGCGGTCCCCGGCGTCCACGATCCGATGGCTGATGGACGCCGGGTGCTGGATGAGGGTGTCGACGCTGCCGAGGCTGACCGCCGGGGTGATCAGCCGTACCGCGCCGATCACCTCGTGCGGGTCGCCCACGGTCTCGAAGGCCACCATCGCCCCGCCGATCCGCGGATAGTGCACGGCGCTGATCCGCGGATCGGCGGATAGCCGCCCGGCCAGCTCCGCCGCACTGGCCGAGGCCGCCCGCACCCGTACGGGAAGGGTGGCAAGACCCCGGAGCAGCAGATAGCCGGCGAAGGGGTGCAGCACCCCACCGGTCGTGAACCGCACCTGCCGCAGCTTGCGCGCGAACTCCTCGTCGCAGGCCACGATGCCGCCCATCACATCGCCGTGCCCGCCGAGGTACTTGGTCGCACTGTGCAGCACCAGGCGCGCTCCGCTCTCGGCCGGCCGCTGCAGCACGGGGGTGGCGAAGGTGTTGTCGGCGAGCAGGGGCACCGAGCCGCAGGAGTGGGCGATGGCCCGCAGGTCGAGCTCGCGCAGCGTGGGGTTGGCCGGGGACTCGACGAGCACCAGACCGGTGTCGGGGCGGATGGCGTCCGCGATGCCCGCCGGATCGACCCAGGTGACCTCCGTACCGAGAAGTCCGGCGTTCAGGAGGTGGTCGCTGCAGCCGTACAGCGGGCGGACGGCCACGACGTGGCGCAGGCCGAGGCTCGCACGCACCAGGAGCACGGCGGTCAGCGCGGCCATTCCGCTGGCGAACGCGACGGCGCTCTCGGTGCCTTCGAGCTTGGCGAGCGCGGTCTCGAAACGGCCGACGGTCGGATTGCTCAGGCGCGCGTACACGGGCGGTCCGTCGTCGAGCGCGCCGGTCGCCGCGAAGGCGTCGATCCGGGCGGCTTCGTCACGGCTGTCGTACGAGGGGTAGGTGGTCGACAGATCGAGCGGCGGGGCGTGCAGTCCCAGACCGGCGAGGTCCTCGCGGCCGGCGTGCACGGCTTCGGTGGCGAGCGCCCGGGATACGGCGCTGAAGTCGTCGGTTGCCATACGCGGATTCTGAACAGCGCACCGGAATCAGCCGCGAAACCCCGTGTTACGTTCGGCCGATGAACGACTCCGTCGCACTTGATCCGGTCGATCTGGACATATTGCGTCTGCTGCAGAACGACGCCCGGACCACCTACCGCGATCTCGCCGCCGAGGTGGGCGTCGCCGCCTCCACCTGCCTCGACCGGGTGGCGCGACTGCGCCGAGCGGGCGTGATCCTCGGGCATCAGCTGCGCCTGGATCCGGCGAAGCTGGGGCGGGGGCTGCAGGCCCTGTTGATGGTGCAGGTGCGGCCGCACCGGCGGGAGCTGGTCGGGCCGTTCGTGGAACGGATCCGGGCGCTGTCGGAGTCACGGGCGGTCTTCCATCTGACCGGCCCCGACGACTATCTGGTGCATGTGGCCGTGAGCGACACCGCGGATCTGCAGCGGCTCGTGCTCGACGAGTTCACCTCGCGCCGGGAAGTGGCGCGGGTCGAGACCCGGTTGATCTTCCAGCAGTGGGACTGCGGACCGCTGCTGCCGCCGCCCACCGGCTGACCGTTTATCGGGCACTAGGCGCCGGATTCCGTCGTGTCAGACGGAAAGCCGAGAGCGGAATCCGGTGACGCGAGGCACGTCGCCGTATGAAGATTGCCCGCATGTCAGACACCACTCGCAGCCTTCTCCCCCGTCAGGTCGCCGATGCCTACGTGGACGACCTGATCGCCCTCGACCCGGTCACCGGCACCTATCTCGGCGACCCCGAAAGCGCCACCCGGCTCCCGGACTTGTCGCCCGAGGGCACCCGCCGGATGGCTGAGCTCGCCCGCACCACGCTGAGCCGGCTCGAGGCCGCCGAGCAGGTGCCCGGAGCAGACAGCGAGCACGAGCGGCGCTGCGCGCGCCTGCTCCGCGAGCGGCTGACGGCCCAGCTCCAGGTGCTCGACGCTGAGGAGATGCTGTGCGCGATCAGCAACATCATGTCGCCCGCGCATGAGGTGCACGATGTGTTCACGCTGATGCCGGTGGACACCGAGGACGACTGGCGCGCGGTGGCCGCGAGGCTGCGGGCCTTGCCCGCCGCGTTCGCGGGTTACCGGGAGTCGCTCGCGCTCGGCCTGGAGAAGAAGATCTACGGAGGGCCGCGCGCGACGGCCACGTTCATCGAGCAGCTCACCGAGTGGGCGGGCGCGGAGCGGGGCTGGTTCGAGGAGTTCACCGACCCGGCGCCCGCCTCGCTGCGCACCGAGCTCGACGCGGCCGGGCGCCTCGCGACGGCGGCCGTGGTGGAGCTGCGCGACTGGCTGCGCGAGGTGTACGCCCCGGCGGTCGCGGACGCGTCCGACACGGTCGGCCGGGAGCGGTACGCCCGCTGGTCGCGCTACTTCAACGGGACGGATCTGGATCTCGACGAGGCCTACGCGTACGGCTGGGCGGAGTTCCACCGGCTGCTCGGCGAGATGCGCAGCGAGGCCGAGAAGATCCTGCCCGGCGCGGAGACGCCCTGGGTGGCGCTGGCGCATCTCGATGAGCACGGCCGCCACATCGAGGGCGTGGAGGAGGTGCGCGCGTGGCTGCAGCAGGTGATGGACGAGGCCATCGAGGCGCTGGACGGCACCCACTTCGAACTCGCCGAGCGGGTACGGAAGGTGGAGTCACGGATCGCCCCGCCCGGTGGCGCCGCCGCTCCGTACTACACCTCGCCGTCCGAGGACTTCTCGCGTCCGGGCCGCACCTGGCTGCCGACGATGGGCCAGACCCGCTTCCCCGTCTACGACCTGGTGTCGACCTGGTACCACGAGGGTGTTCCCGGCCACCATCTGCAGCTCGCGCAGTGGGTGCACGTCGCGGACAACCTGTCGCGCTACCAGGCCTCCGTGGGCATGGTCAGCGCCAACGCCGAGGGCTGGGCGCTGTACGCCGAGCGGCTGATGGACGAGCTGGGCTTCCTGCGCGACGCCGAGGAGCGGCTCGGCTATCTCGACGCGCAGATGATGCGCGCGGTCCGCGTGATCATCGACATCGGGATGCATCTGGAGCTGGAGATCCCGGCGGACTCGCCGTTCCACCCCGGCGAGCGCTGGACGCCGGAGCTGGCGCATGAGTTCTTCGCGGCGCACTCCAGCCGGCCCGCGGACTTCGTGCGGAGCGAGCTGATCCGCTATCTGTCCACGCCGGGCCAGGCGATCGGCTACAAGCTGGGCGAACGCGCCTGGCTGCTCGGCCGGGAGAACGCCCGCCGTGCGCACGGCGCTTCCTTCGACGCGAAGGCCTGGCACATGGCGGCCCTGTCGCAGGGTTCGCTGGGACTCGACGATCTGGTCGAGGAGCTTTCGCGACTCTGAGCACTGATTCTGGGCGCTGACTCTGTGCGCTACGGGCAGGGGCGCCGCCATCGGCACGAAGCGAGCTCAGCGCCGGAATCCGCCCTCCGAGTCGATCACGTTGCCGGTGATCCACTCGGCCTCGTCCGTGGCCAGCCAGGCGATCAGACGGGCCGGGTCGTCGGGCATGCCCCACCGGCCGGCGGGGAAGCGTTCCGCGATCGCGTCGTAGATCTCTCCGGTGAGGTAATCGGTGTCCACCGGGCCGGGGTTGACGGTGTTCACGGTGACGAGGTGCTCGCCGAGCGCCGTGGCGAGGGTGCGGGTGGCCGAGGCGAGTGCGCCCTTCTGCAGGGAGTACGCGATCTCATGCGGCATACCTCCGGCGTGGTCCTGTCCGGAGGTCATCATCATCACCCGCCCGCCGGGAGCGGGCTCCGCGAGTGCGGCCCGCAGGCCGGCGTAGGCCTGCACGAGCAGCAGCACCGAACGGGTGTCGACGGCCCAGTGCCGGTCGAGCATCGCGGCGTCGATCTCGTGCAGTTGGCCGTCGCTGCCGCTGAGCGCATGGTTGGCGACGAGGATGTCGAGGCGCCCGCCGAGCGCGGCCGCCGCTGTCTCGATCAGCCGGCCGGGGGCGGCGGGGTCGGACAGGTCGCCCGGCCCATCGACGACCACTGCTTCGGGGTCGCCGAGTACTTCACGTACGCCCGCGACGACCTCCTCGGGACGGTCACCGCCCCAGGGCATCTCGTCGTCGTGCGGCACATGGTGGTGCACATAAACGCTCGCGCCGTACGCGGCGAGCCGTCGGGCGACCGCGTAGCCGATGCCGCCGCGCCGGCTCGCACCGGTCACCAGCGCGGTGCGGCCGCGCAGGGGAAGGGGGTCGCGGCGGAGCTGTCCGGGTGTGGGGTGCGGGAGTCGAGGCATGACGGATCATGATGCCTGCCGTCGGCCGCACCCTCAAACACCTTTACCGCCGGACACCCGCGGCCCTCCCGTCAGCAGCCGCAGTCACCCTCGATCGGTGCGGTCAGCGGGTCGGCGTCACGCTGGGCGGAGCCTTCCCAGGTCTCGTACGCGAAGCCCTCACGCGCCCAGTACTCGAAGCCGCCGAGCATCTCCTTGACGTGGAAACCGAGTTGGGCCAGGGCGAGCGCCGCGCGGGTCGCTCCGTTGCAGCCGGGGCCCCAGCAGTACGTGACCACGGGGACGGACTTGTCCAGGAGCTGCTCGGCCTGCTCGGGTATCTGCGCGGTCGGCAGGTGGATCGCGCCGGGTACGTGGCCCTGGTCCCAGGAGGCGGTGGAGCGCGTGTCGATGACCACGAAACCGGGGTCGCCGTCGGCGGCCAGTGCGGCCGCGACATCGGAGACATCGGCGTGGAAAGCGAGCGAGGCGGCGAAGTAGGCGGCGGCCGCGGCAGGGGCCGCCGGGGGCACCCGCAGAACGGGGTTGTCGCTGGTCAGGGCGGTCTGTGTTGTCGTCATGCCCAGTAATCTACGGCCGGTGATCATGCTCCGGCCAGGGAATTTCCCCGGCGTACACCTTGATCGGCCGGTGATTCCCCTGCTATCTCTCGGACATGACCGGCTATTCCCCAGACGCCACCGACTGGCTGATCCTCGACGCCCTGCAGCGTGACGGACGGGCCAGTTTCGCGGAGCTCGCCCGCACCGTCTCCATGTCCTCGAGCGCCGTCACCGAGCGGGTGCGCCGGCTGGAGGAGGCGGGCGTGATCCAGGGTTATTCGGCCGTCGTCGTCCCCGAGGAACTGGGTCTGCCGATCCTGGCCTTCGTCCGTCTCAGGTATCCGAACGGCAATTACAAGCCGTTCCACGATCTGGTGGAGGTGACTCCGGAGATCCTCGAGGCGCACCATGTCACAGGTGACGACTGCTTCGTCCTCAAGGTCGCGGCCCGCTCCATGAGCCACCTCGAGGAGGTCTCCGGGAAGATCGGCACGCTGGGCTCGGTGACGACGAGCGTGGTGTACTCCTCGCCCCTGCCCCGGCGCGCGATCAGCCGCTGAGGATGCGGCGGCCCGCGTCAGCCGGCCAGTCGCTCGCGCAGCAGCTTCTTGCCGAACTCGGCGCCCTTGCGGCTGTCGGCCTGCGCCTTGCGGAACAGTTCGACGACCGCTTCGTCCTTCTCACGCTCCGCGTCCTGGATGTACGTCTCCAGACGCAGCGCGTTGTTCAGGCAGGACTCCACGTACCAGACGAGGTTGTAGTCCTTGTCCTTGGTACCCGTGACGGATCCGGTTTCGCGGCCGGTAGGCATGGTGGCATTCCCTCCTTCGGGATGGGTTCGCCGCCGCTTGCCTTGCTGATGGCGACGTGGCCGCCGAGTACCCGAGGCCGGCTGCCGTACGCACCGTCGGACCGTGAAGCGGGCCGTGAATCGGGCCGTGAATCGGGCCGTGAATCGGTCAGCCCGAAAGCCCCCGCTGCCGCACCACCGAGCCCGCGCGCCCCTTCACCACTTCCAGTTGGGCGTGGATGCGCCGCCGCAGATCCGCGACGTGGCTGACGATGCCGACGCTGCGGTCGCGGTCGCGCAGGGAGTCGAGCACGTCGAGGACCTCGTCGAGGGTCTGGTCATCGAGGCTGCCGAAGCCCTCGTCGATGAAGAGGGTGTCGAGGCGGACCCCGCCGGCCTCGTCGGTGACCACATCGGCCAGGCCGAGGGCCAGCGCGAGCGAGGCGAAGAAGGTCTCGCCGCCGGAGAGTGTCGCGGTGTCGCGCTCGCGTCCGGTCCAGGCGTCGATGACATGGAGCCCGAGTCCGCTGCGCGCTCCGCGGCCCGCGCGGTCGTCGGAGTGGACCAGGGTGTAGCGGCCCCCGGACATCCGCTGCAGCCGCATGGTCGCGGCGGCGGCGACCTGTTCGAGGCGGGCCGCGAGCACATAGGACTCGAGGCGCATCTTGCGTTCGTTGTCCGCCGAGGTGCCGGCCGCGAGCGTCGCCAGGCGTGCGACCCGGTCGTACTCCGCGCGCAGCGGCGCCAGTTGGCGTGCCTCCGCGGCGGCCTGGCGCGAGAGCCGGTCGAGTTCACGGCAGCGCTCCTCGGCGGGCGCCTGGGCGCTGGCCGCGCGCCCCAGCGCCCGTTCCCCGATCTCCGCGGCCCGCTCGGCCCCGGCCGGGGCGGGG
>NZ_JAEIMH010000094.1:35372-35636 GCF_016464295.1 Streptomyces sp. N35
TCCCCTCCCCCCCCCCCCCGGCCCCTGTCCCGCGACCCCGCCGCCCGCCCGGGCGGCGGCCGGGCCGGCGGCGGGATGCCGGGCGGCGGCTTGTGTATCGGGTTCGGCGAGGACCGCCCGTACGGCGAGGTCGTCCTGCTGCCAGGCGTCGAGCCGGCGCTGCAGTTCCCGGTGGGCCGCGGCGTCGAGTGCCGCCGCGGCCGCGGACCGCGGAGGGTCGGAGCCGGCCCCGTAGGCGGCTTCGGCGAGGCCGCGGCCGGGGGC